>JALRDA010000131.1 GCA_023257145.1 Candidatus Saccharimonadia bacterium
TTAAAAAACGACCCATCTCGCAGATAGGGTCGTTTGTTTGCATTTGAATCTAAGTTTGGATTCAAACAGGTGCATATTTATAATATAGCACTAGCTGGATATGTGCAATAGTACATATAAAATAAAAAAGTGCTTACGTAAATATTGACAAAATGGCTATGCTATGCTAATATAAAAACATACACATATCACATGTGAGGTAATAACCGAGGTGGAGACCTTGGATAAGAGGAGAATTAATCCATGGCTGGAACAAAAGCTGGTGGCCAGAAAGCGGCTGCAAAGAACTTAGCAAAAGACCCAAACTTTTACGCGAAGATTGGCGCGAAGGGTGGTCAGAATGGCCGTACTGGTGGTTTTGCCGCTAACCCTGAACTAGCTCGTATCGCTGGTGCAAAAGGTGGTCGTATTTCACGCCGCAAAAAAGTAACAACAGACGCTGCTGCGTAAATTAGTTGCCCAATAAAAATACCCCGGAAGAAAAAATCCGGGGTATTTTTATATGCGGTATCGACGCAGGGCGCAGACTCGCGCTTCGTTGACACGCCATTTAGTAGAGCAGGCGATGCACTTGTACTGGTCTGCTTTGGTTTGCACTCCTGTTGCCTTGCATTGGGGGCAGGTGCTGCGAGCATGAAGCCAGTCGCGATAAGTATCGAGCGCATCTTGCACCATACTATCTGTAATAGTGACATTATAGCGCGGCGCTAACTGTGAGGTTGCGTAGTGCCAAGCATCACGTTCCATCTCGATGAGCGTAATATCTTTTTGATACTCAGCATGGGCGAGTACCGCGTGAGACAGCTCATGAAGTAGAGCTGCTGTGTCCTCTGAATTTGAATCAAAAGCGATTTGTGCCTGATCTGACGACCAGTAGAATGTGTCACTGGCTGTGAAAGTGTAGGCAGGAAAATCAGCCTGCAGTTTACTTGCGAGCGAGGTAATCAACTGCATAGTAGTAACATCCGTAAACGACCGCCTCTTCGGGGTGCTGCGCTTGGACAAAGCGTGGACAAGCGATATGTGGCGGCAGCTTTTCCTTAAGTATTGCCTCTAGTTGTGGGCCATACTGTGAATAATAGCTGCCGATGCTACCGCCGATAATAATAACATCTGGTTGAATAACAGGGATCAGTGCAAGGAAACCACGACTAATGCGATCAGCGATTTGCTTCCAGACGCGCTCATTGGTGATTTCGCGAGCATATTTACCGTACGCGCCATAGATTGCCTTGCCGGAAGCAAAGCTTTCCCATTCGCGCACAATACCATCAAACTCTACTAGTGCTCGACCACCTTCGCTATAGCGAAGGCCGGGATCGATATGGCCGTTAGTGATAATGCCAGTGCCGATACCGGTACTAACGGTGACGTAGAGTGAGGATACTGGTACTGGATCGAGGCTGCGAGTTTCCGATAGTCCAGCAAGATTGGCGTCGTTTTCGATAATAACCGGAGCATCGCCCAGCACGCCAGCTAGTGCAGACTGAGCATCAAAATTCTTCCATTTCAGATTATTACACCAGATGGCAATGCCATTTTTGACAATACCAGGCAGGGCGACAACAACCGCTTCGACAGTCTTGTCGGCGTAATTATCTTGAAGTGTTTTTCTTAAGAGTGTGACGTATTCATTTTGATCGGTGGGTGTTGGAAACTTGATCATTTCGCCAATCTCGCCGCTTTGATCAAAACTAGCGATTAACGTTTTTGTCCCACCCGTATCGACTGTCACTAACATATTAGTAGTGTAGCATACTACGCTCAAGTTGTACTTAGGGTTATAAGAGGATATAATGGAGAAAAGTAAACGAGAGGTGACCTATGGCAAGCGTAAATCAGGGTGGTTCGATACTCAGTTTTGTATTAATTGGCGGCGTACTGGCAGTACTGCTTGTCGGCGGCGTCTATGCTGTGCAGCAGCGATCGTCTGACGGCGCTACTCCTGCACCTGCAACGCCTGTAGTGCAATCTGACAAGACGGCGACATCCGCGAAAGATGCCGATAAGGTAGCGGTCGAGCAAAACAAAGACAAGGATACGACCAAATCTAATGAAGCGGCTAAGCCCGAAGCGACAAAGCCAACAACAGCAGCACCGATCGCACCGCCTCAGACCGCAGAACTCCCAAAAACTGGTCCTGCTGAAAATTTCATTGCAGTAATTGGACTAGGTCTGCTGACAGCAATGAGCATTTCGTACATACAGTCACGCAAGCGCACTGCAACACTTTGACTTGCTGCTACATCTGAGGTACAATAATAGGTAATCTAGGAGCGCTGTATTTAGCGTGCTTCAGAAATATCAATTAAGGAAGGAGTCTTACTAAGACTTATGGCAAAAGCCACAATAACAATGGATGATTTGCTCGCTGCCGAAGGCGACAGCGTCAAGCAATTAACAGCAGGTGAGGTAATTACTGGTACAGTTCTATCTCTACGTAAACACGAAGTACTAATCGATTTAGGTGCACAGGGTGTTGGATTCGTTCCACGCCGCGAAGTTGGATTCTCTCGTGCACTAAAAGAAGGCGATGAAGTAACGGCAAGCGTCGTTGACGCAGAGCTTGATAATGGTTATTCACTGCTATCACTACGAAAAGCAGCGAAAGATCGTGGATGGGATGATGTTGCCGCAAAGATGGAAGCTGGCGACATTATCGACGTTTCTCCATACGATGCAAACCGCGGTGGCCTATTGGTTGAATTTGAAGGTGTTCGTGGATTCCTACCAGTTTCACAACTTTCAGCTGAACACTACCCACGCGTTGGTTCTAGTGACAAGGACGAAATTCTACAGCGCTTGAATAGCCTTGTTGGTCAGACATTGAAGGTTCGTATCCTTGACTGTGACCGCAAAGCAAACAAGCTTATCTTTAGTGAAAAAGAAGCAATCAAAGACGGCCTTGCGGCTCGATTCGAAAAACTTGCCGTTGGCGACAAGGTTACTGGTATCGTTACTGGTGTTGTCGACTTTGGTGTATTTGTTAACGTCGAAGGTATCGAAGGTTTGGTGCACATCTCAGAAATTAGCTGGGAACGTGTTAACAACCCAAGCGACTACGTCAAGGTTGGTCAGACTATCGAAGCAAAGATCATTTCAATCGATAAAGATCGCCTTAGCCTAAGTATGAAGCAGCTTTCTCAGGACCCATGGCTTGACGAAGTAGAGCAGTTTAAATCAGGTGCAGATGTTGAAGGTACGGTAACTCGTATCACACCATTTGGCGCATTCGTACAGATCAGCCCGGCTGTTGAAGCACTTGTTCATATTTCTGAACTTGGTGATGGTAACGATGTTGATCCAGAAAAAGTCTTTACACTAAACGAGCGCAAGGCATTTACCGTGCTAGACGTTGATAAAGACAACCGTAAGATTTCATTAAGTCTTACAGACAAAAAAAAGAAATAGACCCCTTTAATTAGGGAATAATCCGTCACAAATGGTGGCGGGCAGAGAGGAGCTTTCAGATGAGCCAAGAAAAAGTACTTGTTGTCGCTGACTCAATTACTGTAGGCGAATTGGCTGAAACGCTCAATTTGCCCGTCACCACTTTGATTGGTGAGTTGTTTAAGAACGGTATCGTCGCAACCATCAATCAACGAATTGATTTTGAAACAGCAACAATTATTGTTGAAGAACTTGGCCTTGATGTCGAGTTGCAAAAAAAAGAGGCAAGCACCGCTGTTGAGCGCAAAACGCATCAGCTCAGCGATAAAGCAGTTGATCGTCCGCCAATCGTGGCCGTTATGGGGCACGTTGACCACGGTAAGACAAGCCTACTCGACGCAATCCTAGCGCAAAAAGTTGTCGAAGGTGAAGCGGGTGGAATTACTCAGCACATTAGCGCATATCAGACGGTCCGTAAAGATCGCTCAATTACACTTCTCGACACACCAGGTCACGAAGCGTTTGCTGCGCTTCGTCAACACGGCGCGACGCTAACGGATGTCGTGATTATTGTTGTGGCTGCTGACGATGGTGTGATGCCACAGACAGTTGAGGCAATTCGATTTGCCAAGACTGCTAATGCGAAAATGGTTGTCGCCATTAATAAAATGGACAAAGAGGCCGCAAATCCAGGTCTTGTCATGGGTCAGCTTGCCGAGCATGGTGTTATTGCCGATGCGCAGGGCTGGGGTGGTGACGTTCCGATGGTAGAGGTTAGTGCGAAAACGGGTCAGGGAATCGAAAAGTTACTTGATACCGTCCTCCTTGTCGCTGATATCGAAGAGCTCAAGGCAGACATTGATGTCCCCGCCGAAGGTCTCGTTATTGAATCGCATATGGAAACCGGACGTGGTCCTGTTGTGGGACTATTAGTGCAGCAGGGTGAATTAAAGCCAGGTCACTTTATGGTGGCTGGTACGGCCTACGGTAAGGTGCGAACGTTACTAGATTTTAGTGGCAAAGCGATCAAAAGTGCCGGTCCATCGACGCCAGTAACTGTCACTGGATTTAAAGAACTGCCACAATTTGGTGACGTCTTTACGATCGTTAAGAAGGAAAAAGATGCCCGTCATGCCACCGAGCAAGCACGCATCGAGCGTGAAAAGAACGCCGCAAGTACGAACGTTACTGGCGCCGACCTTTTGAAGATGATGAACCAAAAACACGATACGCAGGATGTGAATGTCATCGTCAAGGCTGACGTACAGGGTTCGCTTACATCCGTTATGGATAGTTTGCGACTGGTGGATACGAACGGTGAAATCCGTCTACGTATTATCGGTAGCGGCGTTGGTAGCATTTCAGAGAGTGATATTCGCTTGGCTGCTGATAGCGACACGATTATCTACGGTTTTAATGTCGAACTGCCTCCTGCCGTCAAGCGTTTGGCGATGCGTGACAAAGTGCAGGTCCGTATCTTTAAGATTATCTACGAACTACTTGATGACGCACGCAATTCAATGGAAGCAATGCTTGCTCCAGAAGTTGTTGAGACTGAGATTGGCAAACTGACAATTAAAGGTATTTTCCGCACACTTAAGGACGAAGTGATTGCTGGTGGTGAAGTGACGAACGGCAAAGTTGTCCCGAATGTACTTGCACGCGTTAAACGCGGCGACGAACAGCTAGGTGAGGTAGAGGTGACCAAGGTTCAGCGCCAGCAGCAAGAGGCCAAGGAAGTGTTCGAAGGCGAGATGTGCGGTATTTCGCTAAAAACAGATAAGAAGCTCCTCCTTGAAGAAGGCGACAAACTAGAGCTATTCACTCGAGAACTGGTCAAGCGCACCCTTAAGTAGTAGCCAGCTATTGTAAAAAAGCAAGTACAGGATATAGTACTTGCTTTTTTATTGCATTTATGCTAATATAAAACATAGAAACAGATAAAAACAAAAGTACTTAACGGAAAAATCTATATGCCAGCAAGTCGCACAGTAGAATCACCACTTACATCTTACGAATCTTCTGATCCGGCGAAACGTTATGCTTTCCGAATCAACAATCTTGTTACAGAACATGGTCGGCGTAGTAATCCTAATGGCGAGATGGTATTTGCTGATCACGACATACGGGGTAGCAGCGCGCGGTTACATATCGGCTTTAATCCACGATCTATTTCAGCCGAGACCAGCAAACAATACGAAGATCTTGCCGTAGAAGTACCGACAGATTCAATGCATCAGACAGCAGCAATGCTATCTCAGGCATATGACTTCGTTGCCCATTCGGACGAAGATACTTCGCGCCCTGCATCATTTCTCGTTAGCGATAAAGGTGAAATTGCATGGAGTGCAGATACAAAGAATGAGACAACAGGTCTAGTGCTCGTGCGAGGCGATGGTAGTGCGGCGCACTTAGGCGCGACTGGCGAAACGTTCGGTGTCATCGATGACATTGGAGCTAAAGATATACTCTATATGCTCCCTAATTCGCTAATTGGTGCAATGAAAGATACGGATCAATTTGATAAAGATGGCTTGAAGCAGGCCTTTATCGATACAGACGAGCGGAATGAAATGACACGCGTGCGCTTCAACGATGCATTGCCGAAAGCCCCAAACACTACTGAAGAGTTCAAGGCCGCGCATCAGACGAAAGCGCAGAGGAAGCAGCGTCAAAACGCGACTAACGCCCCTAAGTCACAAAATCCACCGGCAATGTACCAGGCTGACGTGGCTGAGCTAACTATTCTAAATACAACTACTAGTCCATCGGTACCGAGCAAGCCTAAGCGCGCGCCAAAACATGCCTTGGATACCGAGTCGACGGTTACACCATCGGATAGGGTGCCGAAACACCGACTTGGGCTTGGCGAAATAGAAACGATACACGACGACAGTCACTATACAGTTACGACACAAAGCGGTGTAGAGTTCACAGTGACCGATAAGCGTCGGTGGCGTGACGTGCCAGCGGCTATGCAGGCTGAGCCTGAGCGTCATGGTAAGCACGTCGCTACTAATGAAGATACTGCTGACGACGAATCTGAATCTTCAGTTGCAATGTCACCGAAGTTTGAGCGTGAATCTAGGATTGGGGATGTAACCTACAAGATTCCACCAAAGCCTGATCATGAACCTCAATCGGCATCACTAACGAATACGTATGATCCACGTGTGCGAGCTAGCATGCAATGGTCTGCTCTGCATGGTGACGAGACACTAGTCAATAACCAGGCTGATCAAGAGCCGGAACAGAACCGCAAGCGCGAGAAGCGTAATCCATTTACTTATCTCGCTAGTCGATTAAGCAGCGCGTACTATATACACAAGAATAAACGCGAGGCTGCAGGAAAGTCACGAGAGGTCTTTGGATTAGATGCCAATAAACAAGAAAAGGTGGCGAAGATTGCTTTAGGCGCGGTTGCCGTGTCATTGGTCGGTATTGCCGCATGGAAGCTCGGCTGGGAGATGCATAATGCTGAAGTTTCATCAGCTATGCAAGTACCGCAGCCTAATGGTGGAGTCGGTTTGGATGCAGCACGTCAAAGTGGTGGACTTGACCCAATTCAAGACCGTGTTATCGGGCAGCGCACCGAAATACTTAATTCACCAGTTAATATCATTCCAACGGGTGGCGGCGGTGAGCAATTCGCAGTAACGAACGGCGTGGATAAAACGCTTTGGTATCAAAACCAAGATGAATTTATGCAAAAATTTCCAAATGAAGGCTATCGTATGACAGACGGTAACGTGGGATTCGTTCGACCTGGTGGTCTGAGTACTGAAGCCAAACAATTCTGGGCGCAGAAGTTTGGTAAGTGGCAATAGGTCTGACACTCGCGTATACTAGAGATTATAGATAGCAGAAGAGAGGATAAGTATGTTTCAACTTGATGACAAATTTCTACAAGATCTGGGGCTAGATCAGTTACCTGACGATCAAAAGCAGGCGTTTAAAGAGCATATTTACAGCGAGCTTGAACTTCGCGTTGGGACACGACTATCCGACGGTTTAACTGAAGCGCAGTTGGCTGAATTTGAGTCATTCGTTGATCGTGACGCCGAAAAGGTTCGAGCCTGGATTCTTGCGAACGTCCCTGATTTTCAAAATGATCCGACATTTCAGCAGCTACAAGCGAGCGTGCAGCAGTCCGCTGATTTGCCGCAAGAGGGTAGCTATACGGCTGTCCTTTCAGAGTATGCTTCGCTAAAATGGCTTAGTATGAACCGCCCTGATTATCGGCAGGTCGTGGCGTCAGTTCTCGAAGAATTGAAGGCTGAGATTGTTGGCAACCGTGATGCGATTTTAGGCAACACTCAGGCGGCGTAGCCATTTAAGAACGCTGCTGCATTCATGTGGCGCCCACTTGGTGCGATAAGCTCCTCAATACACAGATAAACACCGTCTTGGCAGATTTGATCAAGCGGTGTTTTTGGTTGGTCAGCGATGCTAGCTTTAGTGATAATGACAGTTTGACCAAGCAAGGCGAGCTTACTTTTTGGGAAGCCGAGATGTGCACGTACGTGGCGTTCGGCTTGGGTTGCAGTGAGAGTGGCGAGTGTTAGTTCGGCATCGGCTTTTTGTAGCAGTTGTGAATATGTTGCGACGACGTCATTTTGCGGTACGGGCTGCAACGAATTATCGATAATTTGCGGTAGGGTTTCGAGTAATAGATCTGTACCAACATCAGCGAGTGCGTGATAGAGTTCTGGGCGGGTCTCTTCGCCATTTAGCGGATGTTCTTTTGCGGCATAGACGGGGCCAGCATCCATTTTGGCAGCAAGTTGCATAATTGACACGCCAGTTAATGCATCGCCGTTTACAATAGCCGATTCAATAGGGGATGGGCCGCGGTATTTTGGTAGTAGCGATGGGTGTACATTGATAATGCCGGGGGTAAAAAGATCGATGATCGATTGCGGGACGATCTTGCCATAGCTAACGAGAACACCAGTGACTGGTCCAAGTGCAATAATGTCATCACGAATGTCAGTCAAGTTTTGCGGTTGCCAGACGGGAATGTTGAATCGAGAGGCTAACGTTTTGACGGCTGGCGCAATCAGCTGTTGGCCGCGACCTTTTTTGCTATCTGGTTTCGTGACGACCGCAGCTATAGTGTAACCGGCTTCAATGAGGCCGGTTAGCGCGGTGAGGCTAAAATCTTCAGTCCCAAAGAATACTATTTTCGCGGATGTGTTCGTCATAGTTGAGGGGTTGCAGCTCGCCTTTCTCATCGAGGGTAAAGAATGCATCTGTTTGGTCCTGGAGGTGATCGATAAAAACAATGCCATTTGTGTGGTCGATTTCGTGCTGGATGACGCGGGCAAGGAATCCCTCGGCCTTAAAGCGCACTTCGTTACCCTCAAGGTCGAGTGCTTTGACACGGACCTTCGTATGGCGAGGTACCTTACCGTAGACGCCGCTAACGCTTAAGCAGCCCTCGTAATCACTGACGACTTCGCCCTCGTATTTAACGATTTCTGGATTGATAAGGGGTGTAAAGTCACGAGCGGACTTGTCGTCAAAGTCGCTTCGTATAATAACTACGCGTTCGAGGTGGTCGACTTGAACAGCGGCAAGGGCGGCGCTAATTTCATGCGGGCGAGAATCTTCCCAGTCAATTGACGCCGCGGTCATATCTTCGATCAGTTTAATCGTGTCATCAGTAATAACATGAACTTTTGTTGATTTTGTCCGCAGGTGCGGATTTGGAAGGGCAATAATATCTTCTTTTTTCATTACCCCTTATTATACCGAATATCACGATGAATTAACAGGAGTCGGCTAAAGAAGACTCATAGGATCAAGTTCGTACTGCCAGTGGGTGCTGGGGACGTAGGGAAGAATAGCAACGAGCGATGCGCGCTTGGGTGACTTTAGGGTTAGCTGCCAACGATATGTATCACGCTGGCGTTCGTAAAATGCCGGCGTCGGTCCAAGTATCTGCACATCACTAGAACGAAGTTTTCGCAGTTCGCTAGCAAGTTTCTGAGCGTTCTTTATGGCGGCAGCTTCTGTTTTGTAGACGCACGTTAATTTTAGAAGATAAGTAAAAGGCGGAAAGTGTGAACGTTGACGTTCCTTCAGTGCAGTTTCGTAAAACTGCGTATAATTTTGTGCTAGGCCATCGACAACTGCAGGATGGGTCGGCTGGTAGCTTTGAACAATAACGTTCGTCGCATGGTGTGAACGTCCAACGCGTCCGATGACCTGGGCGAGCAGTTGAAAGGTCCGCTCGCTTGAGCCATAATCGGGCAGACTAAGTCCACTGTCGGCTTGGATAACGCCGACTAGTCGGAGCTTTGGCAAGTCGAGTCCCTTTGCGATAACCTGCGTGCCGATGATGATATCAATCTCGCCGTTGTAGAGTTCTTTATATTTTTGTTCAATTGATTCACCACTTTCGCTGTCGCCGTCAAACCGAGCAATAATTTTGTCAGGAAACAGCTTGCGCAGTTCGGATTCTATCAGCTTTGTGCCAATGCCCTTATGGATAATGTCGGCCCCGTGGCATTCAGGGCAGCTTGTCGGTACACGTTCGGTGATACCGCAGACGTGGCAGCGAAGATGATGCTTGTCGGCGTGAAGAGTCAGTGGAACAAAGCAGCGGGTGCACATGGCCGACCAGCCGCAATTTTCGCAAAGAGTTGTCGATGCGCTACCGCGTCGATTATGAAAAATAAGCGCCTGATTACCACTTGCTAGCGTTTCGTCTAGCTGCACTAATAATTTATCCGACAAAAAACGATGCTTCTTAAAATTAGTGCGCTTGGTCATATCGACTAGTTCGATCGTGGGAGCGACGGCGTTGTCGCGCGCGCGTTTTTTCATAGATATGACCGGTCGACCGGATTGCTTGGCCAAGTAATAATCGGCGATCGCTGGAGTTGCGCTGCCAAGAACAACTTTGCCTGCATGCAGTGACGCCAAGACACTCGCGGCACGCAGGGCGGAATAGCGGGGCGATTGCTCTTGTTTGAAACTTGGTTCGTGGGCTTCGTCGATAATAATCATACCAACGTTCTTAAGCGGCAAGAAAAGCGCCGAGCGCGGACCGATCGCAACGCGAGGCTTGTCGCTATTCAGCGCATCACGCCATGCATGATGTCGTTCAGCTTCGGTCTGTCGCGAGTGGGTGAGAATTGTATTTTCGAAATGATGGGAAAACTCATCAACGACCTGCGAGGTGAGGGCAATTTCCGGAACGAGCAGAATAACCGACTGGCCACGCTCAATCGTCTTTTTTGCGAGCTCGATGTAGACATGTGTCTTCCCGGAGCCGGTTACGCCATGTAGAAGTGCCGTGCCCGGAGACATTGCGTCAATACTTTCAATCGCATTTGCCTGTTCACTAGTGAACACTATATTTGTTCGATCTCGATATGATTCTTGGGGTGAAGCTTTACGATCACGGCGGCTTTTTTGGAGACCGCGCGGTAGAATCGTCTGTAAGACGGTGGCGAGATGTGTTGCGTAGTAGGTGCTAAGCCACTGCGAAAGTTGCAATAGTTGTTCAGGTAGCGGCTGGTCTTCAATAACGCCACTAATCGCTTTTGTGTCATAATTTGGCTTACTAACTGCCCGTAGGACGACGCCAACTAGTACTTTTTTACCGACTTCAATAGTGACCAATTTACCAACTGGTAGTTCGACATCTGATGCATATGTAAATGAAGCGCTAGCTGTGCGAATGATTTGATTTGGGGCCACCTCATAGTAGTGCATAGTTCTTAGTATACTGCTAAAATAAGGATATGTATTTTGAAAGTCGCACCCAGGCGGGGCAGATATTGGCCGAACAACTCTTCGAAAGATACCGATATGAAAACTGCGTTGTCGTCGCGCTTAGCGATGGTGCTGTGCAGGTAGGGGAACAAATAGCGGGCGCACTACACTGTCTACTAACACTGCTGCTGATTGAAGATATTCAAATTCCTGGCGAAAGCTTGAGTTTTGGTGGTGTATCTCAGAGTGGTGGCTTTACCTATAATGGATCATTTAGTAGTGGTGAAATCGATGAATACACGAGTGAGTTTCACGGCTACCTGGAAGAGCAAAAGCGTGAGGCGTTTCAAAGAATTAATCGACTACTAGGCGATGGCGGGGTTATCGACCACGACATGCTTCGTGACCATGTCGTTATTTTAGTTGCGGATGGAGTGGATAATAACGCAGCTATGGATGTGGCGATTGATTTTCTCAAGCCAATTCGCATACAGCGCCTCGTTGTTGCTACTCCGGTCGCATCCATACCTGCAGTAGACAAACTGCACATGTTGGCGGATGAGCTACATATTTTGGATGTGAAAGAAAACTACATGGGCACGAACCATTATTACGAGGTAAATGACATCCCATCACACGAAGATACGATCGCGAAAATCAATCAAATCGTGCTGAATTGGCGCTAATGCTACTTGCCAAAACGATGTAAAAAAGTGTACAATAACAAGCAATAGGGAAAAGGATTTAAGTAAGGGAAGTTATGTTAGACGTTTTTATCACCTCACGAGTGCGCCGGAAAATTGTAGTAGTCTATGCCAAGTATCCAGACTTTCATACTCATGTTCGTGGACTTGCAAAACTAATTAAAGAAGATCCAGGTAATATTCAACGCGAACTAAAGCGTTTGGAAAAAGTTGGATTCTTAAGCTCTGAGAAGCAGGGCAATACTAAGATTTATTCGACCAACAAGCAGTTTCCGATCTTTAAGGAATTGCAGAGCATTGTGATCAAATCTCAACAGCATGCAGGTCGCCCAAAACGTTCATCTGATTTGTAATGACACTATTTGATCAAATACTAAAGGCACGAGGTCTCGAGGGCGAGGCACGTGACCTTTTTTTATCTCCCAGTTATGATGCCAAGCATGATCCATTCCTACTTCCTGATATGCAGGCTGCAGTCGAGCGGCTGGTCAAGGCTCATGAAAAGCAGGACAAGATTACCATTTATGGCGACTATGATATTGATGGTTTGACGGCAACGACGGTACTGCTTGATGCCTTTGAATCATTCGGATTTTCGCATGTTGACGCTTTTATTCCCAATCGTTTTGTCGAGGGGTATGGATTAACTATCGACGCAGTCGAGCGTATTGCCCAAACTGGCGCACAGCTGATTGTGACGGTTGATTGCGGCAGTCTTAGCGAAAAAGAAATCATTCGTGCTAATGAATTAGGTGTTGATATTATCGTGACAGACCATCATAACGTTGCGCCAATTCAACCACCAGCGGTAGCTGTAATAAACCCCAAGCGCCCAGATCATCACTATCCATTTATTGACCTTGCCGGCGTCGGCGTGGCATTCAAGCTAGTGCAGGCGTTGCAGACCAGGCTTGATGGATTACCAGTAGGGCACGAAAAGTGGCTGTTGGATTTAGTGGCGCTGGGGACGGTATGTGACGTCGTGACGTTGGTCGATGAAAACCGGGCGAATGTTTACTGGGGATTAAAGGTATTAGCACAGACGCGTCGACCCGGTTTAAAGGCATTGATGGCTGTGGCTGCAGTCGAGCCGGAAAAGGTTAATGCGCGCAGTCTAGGTTTTGGGCTGGGGCCGCGCATGAACGCTGCTGGGCGCCTAGAAACAGCGCAGTACGCACTGGATATGCTGCGAGCAACGGATTCAATGGAGGCATTAGAAAAAGCGCAGCAGCTAGACGCACTTAACCAATCTCGACGCGCGGACCAGGACAAAATATTTAAGGCAGCAGTGATTCAAGCCGAGCAATATTTGGATGATCCCGTTCTAGTTGTCAGCCATGCTGACTGGAATCATGGGATTATTGGTATCGTGGCAGCCAAGTTGTTAGAGAAATACAAAAAACCAACCTACGTACTGCAAGAGATGGGCGAAGAGAGTAAGGGGTCGGCACGTAGCTACGGTGACTTCAGCGCGGCAGACGCCATCCGTGCGAGCGATGATATTATCACCAAAGGGGGTGGCCATAAATTAGCTGCAGGCGTAACGATGCCGACAAAAAATATTGAAGCGTTTCGTCGTCGGGTTAACGAATTTTATCGATCAAAAGATTTGTTCAATCAAGCTGCATTGCTGCTGCCGAAAGAGGATATTATTGTAACTAAATTTAGTGATGTGAATGAGTTATTGCTAAAAGAACTAGAACAGCTAGAGCCGTGTGGAAACGGTAATCCGGAGCCAGTATTTAAAAGCGAAAACATGCTTGTTATGCATTTACGGCGCATGGGTGCTGACGCGCAGCATGTCAAAGTTACTTTGCAGGACGCAAATAAGAAAACGATGGAGTTTCTGGCATTTAATGCACCTGAGTCATTTTTCGCCGAACCTGGAGAGTATGTGACAATCTGGTTTCAGCCGAGTGTGAATGAATGGCAGGGGAGACGGACGGTCGAGGGGCGACTACTTCATTTGGAGTCTATGTAGCAGCAGGGATATGGCAAAGCTTTAGTTTTTTGATTGATCGTTCATTGACTCTCGAAAAGCTGCTAACTGACGAAATGCTAATGATGTCGCACTTTCAAACAACTTCTTCTTTATCTTTTTAGAGGTTTCAGTAGCCTGGGTGTGCATCTCCCACGCTTCGTCCTCTGCTTCTGCCTGCTCGGTTTTACTCTTAGCATTTAAGAGGGTACTAAATCCGATGCCTATGACTGCTAGGCCTGTATGCTCGGTATTTGAAGTTCTTAGAATGTCACTGCCATACGCGGTGCTTACACGGTCTCCTAATTGGCTAATCAGCCACTGAAAATTATCGTCGGTAGTACCTTCGTTTATCTGATTTGTAAGTGCATTTAATACTTCTTGTGAGGTAGAACTGCGTGCTTCTATTGAGCTCATTATTTTCGCAGTGCGCTGGTTGTTTGCGGTGTAAAGTGTATGGTTTTGTATGCTACCATCACGGAGATTCATGTCTGGTGGGCGGAAAAATGATGGAATCGTTACATCTCTTTGGTCGCCAGCGATGAACACTCGCGCTATAGTTGGCAGGGTTGCTGGGTCCGGGATTAACGTTTTTTGCTTGAGGCCTAATGCAATAATTTTTATCAATCTACCTTCGCTATCAACGACTGAGCAATTGAAATCAGACTGCTCTTTATTAAATCCATCAATTGACCATTCTTGATCTAATTGTTGATCAAGTGCATGGAGCGTGGATATGTCGATTGTCTCGTTGCTAATTATATTCGTGGCTACTTCTTTTATTTGAGAACTATACTCAAGACGTGCTTGCTCGGCATTCTCAAAGCGACTTTTAGATGTGCTGTTTATGTTTAGTTCTGACATGAAAAAATATTAACATTTTATTAACAAAAAGTCAATATTTGGTTTATGTAAACTTTATAATAGGAGACTAGTTTATATTTAGGTGTAGGTAAAGTGAGTGCTCTGATTGGAAACTGTCGAAGGTACTTGCTTCATCTTGAAGTGGCTTAGTGTGTGCGTTACAATAAGCACAAGAAATAAGGTGGGAAATGAAATATAAACAAAATCTAGGTTTCACGATTGTCGAGCTGCTGATCGTTATCGTCGTCATCGGTATTTTAGCGGCAATCACGATTGTTGCATACAATGGGGTTCAAAACCGAGCTAATGATACGGCAGTCCAGGCGGATTTGCGTAATATCGGCGGTAAGATTAATGAATTTAAGGCAATAAATGATAAGTTACCAGTTCCGGCATCAGATCTAGCTGGTATGAATCTCAAAGTGTCAAGGAACGCCTATGGCGCTCATTACACACCCGCCGCCGGTAACGAAAATAATCTTATTTACTGCTACACCTCGCTGACAAACTCGAATGCTACATTTATTCTCGTTGCCGCAGCTAAGTCTGGTAATGTCTACGTTTATAAAGATGGTGGAGTTAAGGTAGGTGTCGGTCCGCTAGTGACATTTACAAATACGTGTACAAATAATGACCCTGCAATGGTCACTGGCTCATGGTTCTACGCGGGCGGCGCCTGGCAATCATATGTCGCTCCGTAGTTGCGCGATAATTGCATCTCTGTTACAATAGTGTCCATATGGTACAAGTAACACGTAAAGACGAACGAGAAGCAAACGAGAATATTATTCGTCGTTTCAACCGCAAGGTTTTGCAGAGCGGTGTTTTGGCAGAGGCTAAGGCTTCTATGCGATTCGCTAAACCTCTTAGCAAAACTGAGCGCCGCGCGAAAGCGATTATTCGCAAAGAGCGCAAAGCCGACAAACTAGCTAAAGCCCGATTGGGTCTTCGCTAAATAATGGCGCTAAAACAGCGCATTACTGACGATATTAAAGCCGCTCTTTTGGGCGGCGATCGTTTTGTAGGCGAAACACTGAAAAATCTCAAAGCAGCAATCTTGAATGAAGAAGTTGCGCAGAATAAACGCGACGAAGGTTTAGATGATGCGACGATTGAGCAGATTATTGCTCGTGAAGTAAAGAAGCGAAGTGAAAGCGTTAAGATGTACGAACAGGGCGGTCGCGCTGATCTTGCAGAAAATGAACAAAAAGAAATTGATGTTATCAAAGTCTATCTACCAGAGCAATTAGGTGAAGATCAGATTCAAGTAATCGTTGATGCGGCAATTCAACAGCTTGGCGCAAGCGGCATGAGTGACATGGGTAAGGTAATTGGCGTCGTGAAGGCAAAAGTTGGCAATACTGCCGACGGTGCTTTAGTGGCAAAGATCGTTAAAGAAGCCCTCAATTAAACAAAAAAGGAGCGTAACAAAGTAATGATAGTATTTTTTGGTCCGGCTGGCGCTGGAAAGAGTGTTCAGGGGCAAATGCTGGCTGCGCGACACGGTTGGCGTTGGCTTAGTGCCGGGCAACTGCTGCGCGACACGCACGATATCGAATTGATCAAAGAAATGCAGACCGGTGCGCTGGTTAATCCTGAAAAGGTCAACAAATTAATGGGCGACGCACTTAAGCGTGCAACGAACATTGACCGTGTTATTCTTGATGGGTTTCCTCGACAATTAGAGCAAGCAAAGTGGTTGATCGATTCACAGCCAGATCATGGTCGTTCGATCGCACTTGTTGTTGTGCTTGAAGTGCCGCGTAGTGAATTGATGAAGCGCCTTGAAGTTCGTGGTCGTGCTGATGATCGTCCTGAAGTGATTGAGGAGCGATTGCGTATTTATCGTCAAGAAATGTACCCAGTGCTTAGCTACTTTACTGAGCAGCACATCAGCATTGTTCATATCGACGGGACCGGATCTGTCGGACAGGTTCACGATAAAATTATGGAAGAATTAGAAGCGTGCAAACTGGTCTAAAAACTGAAGCGCAAATTCAGGCGATGAGAGAGTGTGGGAAGATTCTCGCGACTATTTATGATGATCTAAAAAAGTACGTTCGCGCCGGCATGACCGAGCTTGAAATTGACGCGTGGGTGGAAGGTGAGATCAAACGCCACGGCGCAGAGGCGACCTATAAAACATCTGAGGTGAACTTTCCAAACGCTATCTGTATTAGCACAAACGATGAAATTGTTCATAGCGTCCCGACAGAATACGTCCTTGAAAAGGGTGATGTGGTGAGTTTTGACTTGGTTATTACCTATAAAGGGATGAAAACTGACAGCGCCTTTACGATGGTGATCGACGAGCAGCCGACTGGTATCAAAAAACACTTATTGAACGTTACTGAGCGGAGCTTGTATGCTGGCATTGATGCGATTAAAGGCCCTGTCTATACGGGTGATATTGGTGCAGCGGTTGAAAAGGTGTTGAACGACGGAAAGTTAGGAATTATTCGCGATCTTGTCGGACACGGCGTCGGCTTAGAGATGCACATGCCGCCAGATGTACCGAACTATGGCCGTAAGGGAACTGGCGTATTGCTTAAACCGGGCGATACAATTGCGATCGAGCCGATGGCGACATTGGGCGGTGAAAAAATCGTCACCGATACTGCGGGCGACGGCTGGACAATCAGCACACGCGACGGTAGTTTAGCGGCGCATTTTGAACATACGGTATTAATTACTAAAGATGGAGCAGAGATTCTGACGAGTCTCTGAATATAAAAATGTGGACATTGATGATTATTGCGCATGCCTTAACGGCATCACTAAGTTTGCTGTTAGGTGCGTTTCAGTTATTGCGACCTAAAAAAGGTGACCGCTTTCATAGAATGGTCGGACGTACTTGGGTGGTGTGTATGTATGTTGTCTGCCTGAGTTCATTTTATGTTCAGGAGGTGACCGAAGGATTCAGTTGGCTGCACGGGCTGTCGTTATTTACTATTATGACCGTTTCGTTAGGGTTATATGCGGCAATCAAGGGTAATATTGCTGCACACAAAGCGAATATGATCGGTAGTTATTTCGGATCAGTTGCTGCATTCGTAGGAGTTATCGCTGTTCCTAGTCGGCGCATCCCGCAACTTGCCATGAATGAGACGCCACTATTTTTCTTGTTTATCGGTCTGATCGTCGCCAGCGCAACACTTTTTATCTGCGGGCTTTATTTCTTTGCTAAATATCGTACGAAAGTTATCAATGCAAGAAAAGTTGCGTAAATCAAAATAGTCGTCTTGATTACCGTATCACTGTTCGAGTAAGACACGGACTCGTCGTCCGATTGCCTCGGATGGTTCAATGACTACTGCGCGCCCGTTTGCGTATTCGATGATCGTATCTTTTATCCAATGATAGTGTGTGCAGCCCAAAACAATGACATCCGCACCATCCTCGCAGACTTTTTGAATAGTCGCTTTAATAATCTGATGATTGATATCATTATTTTCGATCATGTTCGCCCAAGTGCTGCAGTCGGGCTCAATAATTTTAAGCGAGCTACCATATTTATCAATGAGACCATGGTATCTTTCGCTACGTAGCGTCGCGGGGGTTGCGCAGACAGCAATCGTTCTTGCTGCTGTTAGCGAGGCAGCGGTTTTAATCATCGGTTCGATACCGATGAACTTCTGATAGGGATAACGCGCACGCAGGCTTTCTATCGCCAGGGCCGTGGCGGTGTTGCAGGCGAGGATAATAACATCCGAGTCAATCAGAAGTGGCTGGATTGCAGCATCCGTTAAGCTGATGACTTCTTCTTTTGACTTGTTGCCATATGGGACGTTGGCGCGATCGTTGACTGTGACGATCGATGCATCAGGAAAGGTGGTATATAGCGCTGCGGCAACTGCCTCGCCACCGATTCCGCTATCGAATACGCCAAGTTTCATAAATCAATAATAACCCCATATGACCGCTAGGCAAAACATTCCATAAGCGGTATACTAAAACACATGCAAGAAACTTCTCGATACGCAGTCGGTATTGATATCGGTACGACCACTGTTCGCTGTGTGGTTGGACATATTGACGCGACGACTGGCGCACCAACGATTGTTGGCGTCGGCACAGCTCCAAATAGTGGAATGCGAAAGGGCGCGGTCGCGCATCTCGCAGGCCCAGGCCAAGCAATTGATACAGCGTTGGGTGAAGCTGAACGTATGAGTGGGTATCAAGTTGACGCGGCGTCGATCAGTATTAACGGCGCACATATTCTTAGTACGAAAGCTGACGGCATGATTGCTGTCGGTGGTGCGGACCATGAAATTACTGAAGAGGATTTGGCGCGTATCGAAGAAGTGGCAACCCTAGGTAAGGTTCCAGCAAACCGTGAAATTCTAGAGGTAGTACCTCATAGCTATCGTCTCGATGGCCAGGATAATATTAAAGATCCAATTGGTATGACGGGAACTCGCTTAGAGATTAATGCGAATGTAGTGTCTGCATTAGCGCCTCATCTAGCCAATCTGCAGAAGTCAGCTGAAATGGCAAAAGTAACACCGCACACTATCACGCCTGCGGTACTTGCCGCTGCCCGCGCCGTGTTAACGGAGCAGCAGCTGGAAAACGGTGTCGCTGTGATTGATCTGGGTGGCGCGACGACAAGTATCGCCGTTTTTGAAGAAGGTGATCTGCAATATGTCGCCGTGATTCCACTTGGCGGTTCGAACATCTCAAATGATCTTGCGATTGGCTTAAAGACTGACCCTGAAATTGCCGAGAAGGTAAAACTAAGCCATGCAGTTGCCATTCCTCGTGGATCGAGTGAGGAAATCAACATCAAGCATGAAAAAGAGACGTATACGTTCACGACTGATGATATTGATGAAATTGTCGAGGCGCGGCTTGAGGAAATTTTTGATGCAATTCAAAAAGAGCTAAAGAAAGCTGGCCGAGCAGGTCAACTACCTAGCGGTGTTGTATTGACTGGCGGTACCGCTAATCTTAAAGGTATTTCGTCGTACGCAAAAGATAAATTGAACCTCGCAGCCCGTGTTGGAAAATCAGCGGGTTACGGCGGCGTGGCTGAAAATATTGACCAACCTCAGTTTGCGACTGCAGTAGGATTGATGCTCACTGATGTTCACGGCGCTAATCATATTTCCAGTCAATCATCGCAGGTGAAAGGCAGCAGTAAAGCTGCTTTAAAGAGCGCTTCGGGCTTTGTGTCTAAGTTTTTAGACCGGTTCAAGGTGTAATTAATTTTTGAATAATAATGGTATACTGTATTAAGAATAGAATATCTGGGGGAGAGTGCATTCCATGCCTGAAGTAAAACCAAGTGAAATACAAACATTCGCCAGCATCAAAGTAGTTGGTGTCGGTGGCGCTGGTGGCTCAGCTGTCAACCGCATGAAAGACGCAGGATTATCGGGCGTACAATTTATTGCGATGAATACCGACGCACAGGCGTTGCACAATTCTAAAGCCGATATTAAAATCCATCTTGGACATGCGACAACAAATGGACTAGGTGCAGGGGCCGACCCTTCAACTGGTGAAGCAGCAGCGAACGAATCACGTGATGAAATTCGTGCGGCAATTGAAGGTGCTGACATGGTATTTGTTACCATCGGTGCCGGAGGTGGTACTGGTAGTGGTGCCGGTCACGTTGTCGCTGAAGTTGCGCGCGAGCTAGGAATTTTAGTTGTTGGTGTTGCGACAAAGCCATTTAGCTTTGAAGGTGACAAGCGCCGCCGTAATGCCGACTGGGCAATTGCACAGCTGGGTCGTTCAGTGGATACATTGATTACGATTCCAAACGATCGTTTGCTTCAAACAATTGACCGTCGTACGCCACTACTCGAGACGTTCAAGATTGCAGATGATGTCCTGCGTCAGGGTGTCCAGGGTATCTCAGAATTAATTACCGAACACGGTCTGATCAACCTCGACTTTGCCGACGTAAAAGCAATTATGAGCAACGCTGGCTCAGCACTTATGGGAATTGGTCGCGCTAGTGGCGATGACCGCGCAGCGCAAGCTGCTCAGCAGGCTATCGAATCACCACTAATTGAAGTGTCGATTGATGGGGCAAAGGGTGTACTGTTTAATGTCACTGGTGGCTACGACATGAGTATGAGCGAAATTCAGGAAGCTGCTGAAATTATCACGAGTTCTGTGTCGCCTGATGCAAATATCATCTTTGGTGCAACCCTCAAGCCAGAACTTGAAGACGAACTAATCATTACTGTGATTGCGACTGGCTTTGACAGCGCTTACTTCCATGAACAAGCGGCTCAATTAGAAGTACCAGCAGCATTGAACCAGCGCCGCGAAACGCCAGTTGTTGACGATGCTGCGGTAGAGGCAATTAACATGGACCTTGATCAGGTTGATGCAGCGGCTAACTTCGCCGATGATACACCGCATAATATTTGGCATGATGAGCCAGAAGAGACCGATGAGTCTGATACGCCAGCCTTCCTTCGTCGCCGCAAAAAGAATAAAAACACTGACGAATCTTAATAAGAGGTAGGACATGAGTCATAAGTATAAAATCGGTGACAGCCGCGTTATCGAATCACGCGAATCAGCTGATGGTGTTACAATTCGCCGCCGCCGAGAATCACATGATGGCAAGCATCGTTTTACGACGTACGAACGCATTGAACGACCTAATCTCGCAGTCGTAAAAAAAGACGGATCGCGTGAGCTATTTGACCGTGACAAGCTCTCGATCGCGATCAAGCGTTCAGTAGGCAAATTCTTCACAAGTGAAGTCGAAGTCGAAGAGATGATCAATAGTGTTGAAGATGCCCTGTATGAACTCGGCGAAAGCGAAGTAACCTCCAGTCAGATTGGCGACCTTGTGATGGATGAATTGGCAGTTCGAAACGAAGTCGCCTATGTCCGCTTTGCGAGTGTTTATCACGAGTTTAAGACACTCGATGAGTTTGAGGAAATCTTACAACAGCGTCGAAGGAAGTAACTCGTATGAAAGCAGTCGTGATCTACAAAGAAGAAAGTGACCATGCCAGAGAGGTGCTTGATTACCTGCGAGACTTTGCGCGCCAGACCGGCCACGAGTTAGAGACTATCGATCCCGATACGCGCGAAGGTGCGTCATTTTGTCGAACGTACGACATTGTCGAATATCCAAGCATCGCTGCATTAAGTGATGACGGTATGCTGCAGAATTTATGGCGGGGTCGACCATTACCAACCATTAGTGAGGTGAGTTATTATGTCTAAAATGAAAGAATTATTTCACAAGCAAAAGAATTACAAAGCATTGTTCGGCACGATGCTTGCTTTTGGTATTATCGGATTGATTGCAAGTTTTGTTCTTGCTGTCGAAGAATTCCACTTACTGAAAAACCCACAGGCAACCTTAAGCTGCTCGTTTAACTTGGTGCTTAACTGTTCAACTGTTATGCAGACATGGCAGGCAAGCGTCTTCGGTTTTCCTAATATGTTTATCGGTTTAATGGCCTTTCCTGTCGTAATTATTGTTGCAGCGCTTGGACTTGCGCAAGCTAAAGTGCCTCGATGGTTTTATGTATGGGCAAATATAGGCTATCTCGCGGGTGCGATCTTTGCATATTGGCTATTCTTTAACAGTTTGTACGATATTCAAGTGCTTTGTCCGTGGTGCCTGGTGGTGACATTCAGCACGACAATTCTACTTGCGACAATTACATCATATAATTTGCGCGAAAACACATTTAATTTTACAAAAAAAACGGATACAACGATACAAAAGTACCTTTCAAAAGATTTTCATAAGCTGACTGTTGCAAGCTGGATCGTCCTAATGATTATCCTTGTCGTGCTTAAGTTCGGCGATGCTTTGTTTGCATAAATCAGGGGCGATGTCGTACAATTTAATATAGTGACACTTCCGATTTCGGATTGAGCGGCTATCACCCGCGAACGTTACTTGAGAAGAAAAGCTATTTGCTGATTAGACCTCAACGTGTGCGCGACGTTACAGCGAACAACTAAGCGCTAAAAAGAATCTCTTTTTAGAAACTGGATGGTACCGTCCGCATGATGCGGATTCCAGTGACTAAATAGGGATTTTTTGTTTTTAACGAAAGGAATAATATGTCACCAGAACAACTTCGTCCACGGCAAAATGAACGCCTCTTCGCTAAAGGTAAGCTCTTTGAATTAGTTCATATTGAGCAGCCAGATGGTAGGGTGTTTGAAGTGGCGCGACGCGCACCCGGCGTACGTTTGATTATTGCAGATCAAGACGCGAAAAAAGTGCTTTTGACCAGAGAGTTTAGGCGTGAATTAGGTGAGCAGGGCGAGTGGGACTACCGATTACCGGGTGGAAAGGTGTTTGATAGTCTTGAGGAATATGAATCATTTCGTGAAACAGGACATGATATAGCAGATGCTGCCAAACATAAGGCGCTCGCAGAATCGGTTGAAGAAGCGGGTATTCAATTAAATTCGCTATCAGAATTTAAAAAATCTAACCTTGGTGCAACTGTTGAGTGGGATTTATTCGTTTTTGAATCTAAAGATTGGCGGCGACATGAGGCGGGTCAGCAACTAGAATCTGGCGAGCAGATTGAGGCGGAAAATTGGTTTACTTACGATGAAGCTACGGAAATGGCTCTTGGTGGCAACATGAAAGAAGAGCGTATAGCCTTAATTTTATTGCAGTGGATTCGTACGCAAAAGGAGGAGCAGTAATTATGAAATTTAAAGCCAACAGCCGTCGACGCGCGCTCGAATATGAAAAAGATATCGTCGCACAGTGGAAGAGAAACAAGACATTTGAAAAGTCGGTTGAAATGCGACCGAAAGATAATTCCTATGTCTTTTATGATGGCCCTCCGTTTATTTCCGGCGTGCCACACCATGGGACACTTTTAAGCTCAATTGTTAAAGACGTCGTGCCTCGTTATCAGACGATGAAAGGCAAGCGTGTCGAGCGTGTTTGGGGTTGGGACTGCCATGGGCTACCCGCTGAACGCTATACCGAAAAGAAGCTTGGTATTAATTCACGCGAAGAAGTAATTAATTACGGCATTGAGAAATATATCATCGCCTGTCGCGAAAATATGGTGCAAACCAGTAGTCTATGGGAAGACACAATTGACCGAATTGGCCGCTGGGTAGACTTTAAGGGTGCCTATAAAACCATGGACAAGGAATACATGGAAAGTGTTTGGTGGGCATTCAAGAATCTTTACGAAAAGGGCAAGATCTACGAAGGCGAAAAAGTACTCATGTACTGTACGCTCGATGCGACACCACTTTCAAAGGCCGAGGTGACGATGGACGCCGGTGCGTACCAGGATGTAACTGACCCAAGTGTGTATGTGAAGTTTAAATTAACAAGTGGCGCAACACTACTGGCTTGGACGACAACGCCGTGGACGCTGCCGTCAAATACAGCGATTGCTGTGAACAAAGAAATTGATTACGTTGAAGTTAAAGTGAACGGTGAACAACTAATTATCGCGAATGAATTAGTTCAAAAAGTTTTGACTGATCAAAAACATCAACCGCTAGACTACGAAATTGTGCGTAGTCTAAAAGGTGAAGAGCTGATTGGGGAATCATACGAACCGCTACTAGGTGTCGATCGCGGTGAAAATGCACACAAGGTTTGGCATGCAGACTACGTGAGTGTCGAAGACGGTACCGGAATTGTTCATATCGCACCGACGTACGGTGAAGAAGACTTTGCGATGGCGAAGAAAAATAAAATTCCAGTTGTCCATACGATAGACGCCAATGGCTTATTTACCGAAAGTGACTGGAAAGGCCAAAATGTCTGGGAGATCAACAAGCAAATTGCAAAAGATCTTCATGAGCGAGGAATTGTGTGGAAGATCGACTATATCCGTCACAGCTACCCACATTGTCACCGCTGCGGCACTAAGCTAATGTACCGTGCACATCCTAGCTGGTTTATGGACATCGACGCGCAGCGTGAAACAATGCTGGAAAAGAACGGCAATGTTAATTGGTTCCCAGAACATGTTAAGAATGGTCGCTTTGCAAAAACAATTGAACAAGCGCCGGATTGGAACCTATCACGAGATCGCTTCTGGGCAACAGCGATGCCAGTTTGGAAGGGTACTGATAAAGACGGGGACACGCATATAAAAGTCGTCGGTAGCTACGCGGAATTGAAAGAACTAAGCGGTGTCGAACTCGACGATTATCACCGTCCATGGGTCGATGACATCACATTCGAAATTGATGGCGTCACGTATAGCCGCATCGACAAGGTGATGGATAGTTGGTTTGAGGCTGGTAGTATGCCATTTGCACAGTTCCATTATCCATTTGAAAACAAGCAGAAGTTTGAAGCGAATTTCCCCGGTGATTTCATCGTGGAATATATCGGACAGGTTCGTGCATGGTTCTACTACATGCACTCGATGAGCGTTGCCTTGTTTGGTGAAAATTCATTTAAAAATGTTATCGTAACCGGTAACGTTGCCGGTAATGATGGCCGCAAGATGAGTAAAAGCTACGGCAACTACACCGACCCGAATGTTTTGATGGATCAGTATTCTGCCGACAGTCTACGCTTCCTATTGCTGCAAAGTCCGTTGCTAAACGGTGAGGATTTCGCCTTGCAAGATAAAGAAGTGGGTGATGTTGCACGCAAGCTTTCCATGATCTGGAATATGTACGATTTCTTTACGATGTATGCAGAAGTTGATGGTTGGGAGTTTAATGGCGATTTATCTGATCCATCTGATCATTTAGAAAATCCGCTCGACCAGTGGATTGTCAGTCGCGTCCATCAATTAACGGCCGAGATTGAAAAACACTTGGATGCCTATGATATTCCGAATGCCGTAAAGCCAATCTTGCCATTTATCGAAGATGCTAGTAACTGGTATGTGCGCCGTAGTCGACGTCGCTTCTGGAAGTCTGACGAAATCGAAGATAAGGATAATGCCTATCGGACATTGCACTATGTTCTTGTTCAGCTTGCGCAGGTGATCGCACCGTTTACGCCGTTCCTCGCCGAAGAGCTCTACCAAAAATTAACAGGTGGTGAAAGTGTTCATTTGCTTGACTGGCCAAAGGTTGGCCACGTGAATGAACTGGTGATCAAGGACATGGAGACGGTTCGTGAATACGTGAACGAGGGGCTAAGTATTCGTGCTAAGGAGCGCCAAAAGGTTCGTCAGCCACTTGCAAGTGTCACCATTCCAACATTTGGTGAGTTTGTGAACTTCGAAGATATCCTGACGGAAGAACTGAATGTCAAAAAAGTTATTCAAGGTAAAGAATTGGCATTAGATCTAGCGCTAACCCCAGAACTCAAGCGCGAAGGGTTGATGCGCGAAGTGATTCGCCATATCCAAAGCGCGCGAAAGGCGGCTGGATTGAATGTCGATGATCGCATTACTGTCGGACTATCAACTGATGATGATGACTTGAAGCGGGCCATCGACGAACATCGCAATACCATCAGTGCCGAGGTTCTGGCGGATGACCTGGGCAGTGATATGCGGGAATTGTACCAAAGTGCTGCAAAAGTTGAAGGTGTGATGCTGGATATTTCGATCGATAAAGCCTAGGCACTAAAATAGCCTGCTCAAGCGCCTCGGAGTGATCCGGGGTGCTTTATTGTTGGTCTGACATCAAAGATTACGCTTGTGTGTAGCCATAAGCGTTATTGACTTTTTTATAAAAAGTGTTGACATATGTTTTATAATTATGTATGATTACCGATGTGTCTTATGAAAGTCATAAGTAACAACCCAGATGTTTTGGGGTAGCAATGTAATTTTCAGACCTTCTATTGTGGCGATTGTCACAAGAAAGGGGACAATTATGTCCTCCAACATTAACAACACACGCAAAAAGCGGATCCTCGGATCGGCTGCAGCCATCGCGGGTCTCGGCATTGCGGTGGCGGCGTTCAGCCCAATTGCCGGCGCCAACTTCAGTGACTCGAAGACCGGTCGCATCGACGCGACCGCCTCGACGCTGACCATCGGCTTGTCGGACGACAAGAACAACGTCAACACGTTCGATCTCGACTACGACAACCTGACGCCGGGGCAGCCCATGTCCAGGACCATCTACGTCAAGAACAACGGCAGCATCCCGGCAGCGACCAAGGTCGGCTACCCTCTCACAGAGGGGGTGACGCCGGTCGGTGTCAATCTGGACGAGCTCAAGGTTGGTGTGAACGGTACGCAGGACATGGTTCCCGCATCGCAGTTCAATACCATCAACCTCGGAGTGCTTCAACCCGGCGAGACCAAATCGGTCAACCTGACGATGCTGCTCCAGACCAACGACAACAACTGGCAGGGCAAAACCTTTGGGGCAACCCTCACGGTCACCGGCGAGCAAGTCGGCTGACGCAGGATCTTGCGCTAGCAGTGGACACTCTCTTCCTTTTTTGGAAGGTGAGTGTCCACTGCGACACAAAATTTACTATTGAAATGATCGTAAGGTTCCGAACGTATTCTGAATCTTACGCACACGTCCATAGACAATCCAATATATGTTAGGAGTGGTGATGAAGTACCGCCGGTATGTGCTGATCTCAGCAGGAATATTGACCGCCGGTTTGATTGCTACAAGCCCGGTTGCTAATGCGGCATGGCAAGACAGCCGTCACGGCAATGTCTCGGTTACAGTAAAAATGAACGAGATACCAAGTATTAACGTAGTGAGGCCGACTTCGCCGAATAGCGAACCTCAGCCCATTAGCACGGTACCAGTAATGGCGCCTATTGCTCCAGTAGTGACAACAAAATCCACATCTGGTCCTGCGCCCACTTCGGACGCACCCGCGCTTCCGAAGGAGCAAACAATTGACCCAGCATCCACTACGAAAGAATCGCCGACAGCGCAATCCGGCGCAGAGCCTGAGGCTTCAACCACAGCAACTTCGCCAGCCGGAGTTGCAGCCGAAGAAACAAAGAAGGTCGGTCCTTAGGGCTGTATCTGCCTGCGTTATATCTGTTATGATTTTACTTGTCGCTGCGGCCGTATTTGCTACCGGAGTAAAATCGTTCCGTATCGGATCGGGTTCCATGGAGCCTACCATCCCCGTTGGCTCACTCGTTATTGCAACGCCTGCACCTGACGTCAAAGTCGGAGATGTCATTCTTTTTCCCGGCAATCACGGTACTCTAACCGTCCACCGCTATATCGGTGATGCGGATGACGGTAGTGTGCAAACGCAAGGCGATGCGAATGCGACACCTGATATTCATGAGCACCCGCTTCAAAAGAGCGAAGTCATGGGAAAAGTTGTCATGCAGATGACACTGCTGAGTCCATCAGTGTGGATGAGCATTCGCGGCCTCGTTATCGCGCTGATGATTATAGTAATCATTGCGTGCTGTATTATGTGGCCAAAAAGTGACGGCGAGGATTTGTCGAAAAACCCAAAAGTGGAAGACCACGCTCTGACACATTAACCCCGACCGACTTTTCGGTCAGCGTTCCGAGCATTGCTCCGCTGACGAAACGTCGGCGGGGTATTTGCTTTCCGAACTATTGTATATGCTTGTGCTTGGGAGTATAAATGAGCGTATAAACAGGAAAACAGACATATGCAGCCAATCATCGGGATTACAATGTGCTTTGACGGTAGTGATATGATCAAGCCAGGTGTCGAATATAACTATGTGCGAAGAGAGTATGGTGCTGCGGTCCAAAAAGCGGGCGGTCAGCCCGTCTTTCTTGATCCAAGTCTTGATCCGCTGGTTGCGGCAAGATTATGCGACGGTATTGTGATTAGTGGCGGGGAAGACATCGACCCGACACTTTACGGGCAGCTGATTAATGGTGCGCGTCAGCAGGAGCCACGAACGAGGACTGATTGGGAGCGACGACTTATTGATGCTTGTGACGAATGGAGCCGTCCAATACTCGGTATTTGTTACGGCGAACAGCTATTGAATGTGCACTACGGCGGTACATTGTACCAAGATATTGCATCGGATCTACAGAGCCAAGTTGACCACGGCACGAGTGTAGCTGCTGCATATCATGAAATTGTATTCGAACAGGATTTTCTGGGGTATAGTAGTGGTGATTCGGTGACCGTTGCTGCGCGACATCACCAAGCGGTTCGAGACTTAGCACCGGGATTTGTTGTGACGGCGCGCTCAAGTGACGGCAGTGTCGAGGCGATTGCCGGGCGTGGGCATGTCGGCGTGCAGTGGCACGCTGAATCGGATCAGACTGCCGAAAAAATTTACGAAGAATTTATCAAGCATTGTCAAGCGCGTGCGGCTAGTGTAGCAAGTGTTCGTTCGCAGCTTATCAAAATCCCAAAATTTCTCTCTCGATTCAGCAGATAGTCTGTTATCAGTAAATTTGGGTCTTGCAATTGCATTCTGTGGTCGCCAATATAAAGAGTGATGATTCCAGACATATCTTCCTTAAAGCATAGCTTCTATAACGGTGCGATTAAAACCCGCATTCAATTAATTTGGATGCAGGATTGGGCAATGAAGATCGCCTTGTGGTTGACACTGTTCGTAAATCTATCCGGTGCAACCCTTTTTCTGATAGCATATTTGGTTGTCGAAGACAGGTCACAGATTTTGTCGCGCACCGATTCGCTAATCGTCTTAGCAGCTGCGCTATTTCCCTTTGCTATGTTCTATTTCGCGGCAGTCTATAGTATGGGGCTACTAATTTACCGTCATCGGGTGAGGTGGGCTGTTCGCCGTCAAGCGACAATCGTACCTCAGTATGACCTGTCGCTAAGCCCACTCGAGGCGGCAGCGCTAATCGGGCATGCTGGGTACATGACCGAAGCATGGCATTTGCTGTATAGGCTAGTGCAGACCGGTAATGTAGCGGTGATTGAAAGCGCAGATGGGACAGGTGAGTTGAAGAGGATTGCCACAGATGCATCAGCTGCGCGTCTTAAATGGTATGAGCGTCTAGTGCTTGATGATATTTTTATCGTGAAAGAACAGTACGAGCAGCGACTCCAAAAGAGTATGAATCCAGCGCGTTTAGCGGCACTGACTGGTTTGCATTACGATAAGAATCTGCCGCTTTCATCAGTACGTGATCGCATGGGGGAGGCGTACCTATCGCATTTAAACAGCTTGATCCGCACCAGGCTCATTAATGATGGGTTTTTCCGTCAGCTGGGGGTAGTCGGTGTGTGGCTGCAGACATTACTTTACGTCATGATGCTGACATTGCCGTTTTTTAGTTTCCTGTTCTCGTACATTATGATTGATACCATTCCTTGGCAGGGTGCATCGCTTCAATTTTCGGTCCCGATGACGGCAATGATCATAGCGGGGTATGCGCTGGGGATCGTCGTTTGCATGATGTGGTTTTTAAGCACAAATATTTACACCAGGTTTGGTTTTGGCAAATACGTCGAGGCTGAGGGCCTGCGGTTATATATTGACGCTGCGATGAAAGACAGGCTGCGTAGTGGAGCTGTCAGCAGTAAAGAGATGGCGTATTTTATGCCATATGCCCAGATGATGGGATTAGTTGATGGAGATGAGGAGAGGGAGCGGGCCGTCCTTGTCGCACTTGGCAAGAGATAGCAATATGTTGACATTTTATTAAACTTATGCTAACATAGTATTATAAACCAATAAAAATAAACAGAATTACATTTATGTCACTATTTCATCCACATTTAACGCATCACGTCGGTTTTAAGCCGATCGATCCATTAGGCGATGGGCTACGCGAAGATATTTTGGCCGAGCAGGCTGAACCTGACCGTATTGTATTAGAGCTTCGTCCAGATGAGAATGAGATGCTTAAGTATCTTAAGGTTCTGACTGAAGATAGCGATAGAATCGATTTTTCTGAAAGCTAGATATTACTATATATTCTATAGTACAATAGCATAACTATTATGATGCAGCTGACCGATGATCAATTTGACCAACTTATTTCCAATGCGATGGATGAACTGCCACAAGAATATATTCGTGGGCTAGAGAATGTCGTCATTGTTCAGGCTGATGATCCGACACCGGAACAACTTGAAAAGATGAAGGTAGATCCGCATCATGTTTTACTAGGCCTGTACGAAGGTACTCCATTAACGCAGCGCGGCAGTGGATTTTCGGGCATGCTACCTGACAAAATTACTTTATTCAAGCATCCAATCCTTGCAGTGGTGTCAAATGACGACGAACTACGCGAGCAGATTAAACGGACGCTTTGGCATGAAATCGCTCACTACTACGGCCTCAATCACAGCCATATTGATAAATTGCAAGCCAGTAGCGAATAAAACCCTTATGGTATAATTGACTCACTAAACCCACGAAATATGGGTATGAGTGAGGGAAGTGATGAGACGATATGGTCTTGACGGGACATTACTACTGATTCAGTCGAGCTTACTTATTTTTTCGTGTGCTTTGATTGCCTTGCTTCTTCCGGCGGCGGCAGTTCATGGACTATCGGTCGGACCACTAGTGGATAAGGTGCTGGATGCGACGAAACTGATCGAACCGTCACGTCCAGGCTTGAATGAAAATAAAAATAATAACCAATCATCAGCTACTGATTCACGACCACCCGCTATGGCAACCCCTGCCGAGCAGAGCGCCGACTACTCTGCGCCGGTAGTGTCCGAGCGGCAATTCCAGCAAAATACACTGAAGCAGCTATCTACTGTCGAGCCGATTGAGGCGTTCAGCAGTGAGCGCAGCCTTACGCGCATCGCATATGTCGATTCTACTACAAAGAACTCGGCGTCAACTTTCGAGCCTATTTCGCAAACGTCCGCGCCATTGCAAGTATCTAATCATGGCTGGAAGGTGTTTGGCGTGACTTGGTATTGGTGGTTAAGTGGAGTAGCTGGAGTTTGGTATAGTATTCGCTGGGTGGGTAGTGTAGGGTGGCGCCGACGGGCTAATAAAGATTTGTTAGCCAGCTAAATTTGAGTGTGGTATAGTAGGCGCAAAGTAATACTGCATGTGGAGTGCGGGAAAGCGAGACAATTCAATATGGCATTACAAGTTCGACGCTCGTCGTCAATCAAGGTTCGACTGATAACAACTTTAATTGCTGTGTTCGCACTTGTCGCGCAGCCACTGTATGGATTCGTCTCGGCGCAGATCGTAGATGCGGCACCCGTCGATACTCACGTAGTCGTGAATGAGATTATGGCATTTCCTCAAGATGGTCAAAATGAGTGGATCGAACTATACAATCCAACCAATGCAGACGTGTCACTTGTAGGTTGGAATATTATCTTCGGTGGCGGACAGCAGTATGCCATACAAACACCCGTCATTGCGGCTAAGAGTTACGCAGTGGTCGATGGGCCCGACGCAAATAGCTATATCAGTAATGATAGCGAGACTATTGGATTAGCTAATACAAATGGTGTGACGGTCGATTCTGTGACGTATTCTGCGATTACTCAAGGGAAGTCATACGCACGTTCGTATGATGCGGCTGATACATTTACTGCACAAGCCACTCCTAGTAAAAATGCAACTAATGGCCCTGTGCCAATCGCTGCTTGCGCTACAACATCACAGGTGCACAGCACAAGCCTGACCGCGTGGGATCGAGGCGACACGCGAGCAAATGGTCACAATGAATTAGTGTCTGGTGGCTTGCGAGTATATACGGACGGCAGTACTGACGAAGGGTCTCGCACGGATGGAGCTCCGGGGAATTGGAACACTGATAAAGCAGCGGGATATCATGCACTTAATATCCCTTTGTCAAAGATTGGTCAGCCTGCTATTGAGTTCGCCTCCACGGCAGGCGGATTGCCTGGTTTGCAATTAGGACTAGACCGTGATGGTAATGGAACCTGGGACGGATACCTCGTTAATGAAGGCAATCTATACGGCGCGAATAACTGGTGGGTCAATAAGGATGGTTTCGGTGTGCCTGCTGGCGGCGGCTATAAATCGCTCGGAAGCCTTAGCCAGTACCTTGCGGCAAATCCAAACGCTGTCGTACTAAGTTTTGGTTATAGTCTAGGATCAGGAGTAAAAGGTGATGTCGTTATTAGTAAGATCACCGCTGGTTGTACGGATTACACATTTGGACTTGATAAAACAGCGCCTGCGGTTCCATCTGTGAGTTTCTACGATCAAAACACAACGCAAAAATATAGCGCTGGCTTTACCGCGACGGAAAACTTTACTTTCAAGCTTGCGAATGCACAGTCTGACGAAACAGCTCGATATCAGTTGAAATACTGGAATGTCATTCCGGGATCAGGATATAACGGCTCTGATCGTGCATGGTCGCTAAATGATATGGCGGGTTATTCGTCTGCGCTCGGTGTTTACAATGATCGATTTAGTCAGGGTGAAGGCAAGCATTACTTTAGCTTTAGCGCCTGTGACGCGGCAGGAAATTGTTCTGACTTTTCGCAGCCATTCGAGATTACCTATGATAAGACTGCACCAACTGACCCAGCAGGCCTCCAGTTATTTACAAAGGCTGGAAAGCAAATTACCAATGGCTACACCAATGCATATGACGTCACAGCAAAATGGACCGCTAGTAGTGACGTGAATGGCCTTTCGTACCAATACAAGTACTGGAATACTATTGCGAGTAGCGCATATAACAAATCAGAAGCTAATGCAGAGTACTGGAATGTGGGCACGGGAACGACTAACCCTGGTGTATTCAACCAGGGCGAAGGGCAGCACTACCTAGCTGTTCGCAGTATTGATAACGCTGGCAATGTATCCGCATGGACTGATTCGTTTGGCGTGATCTACGATGCCACTAAGCCAATGATTGCCGCATCTGCGGACAAAGATACGACTGTAAGCGGTACAAAGACGTTTACGATCAACCAAACAGAAGCAAACCCTTCGACTTTATATGTTGAATATATGGAAAAGAATCCTGCTGGCGTATGGCAAAAGAAACTTGGTAAGGAGTTTACTGGAAATACTGCCGATCTCGTCGTTGATACAACGAAGTGGAATGATGGCTTGCATCAGATAAAGGTGACTAGTAAAGATAAAGCTGGCAATAGCGCAGGTTATTCATTTACGGTAACTGTCGCAAATCCTCAGCCAATGGTTGTTGGTGAAAACTTCAACACATACGCTGGAGCGGATTACAAAGGTATTAGTGTTGGATTCTCTATCGATAACTTTAAGACGGTAAATGGCGTTTCGGTGTCATTGTATGATGCTGCCGGCAATTTGCTTGTAGAGAATGTGCACAATACGAAATTGTTGGATCTGATTAATGATGATGGTGTAAAACAATTAAGTACACCATTTATCGTCACACCTGGAACATACAACGAAGAATATTGGCAGCCGGGTGCTCGTGAATGGAAAGCTCAAGACAAGCCAGCGAAAGCTGTCATTGCCGTAACTGGCACTAATAGTGCTGGGCTGCCAGCGACACGATCGGTTGACATCCTGACACTGACAGAGCCAGATGGTGTTATGTTTGATGATACACTACCAACGATAGTGAACCTTCCGCCAGTAGTGGATGAAGATGATGACGAGTCTGTTCCTGTGAGCGGAAATACGAACGGATCGACAACTGGGACATTACCTTTGGTAGCACCGATCATCTTGGTGAACACACTCCCTGGCGCAACGACCTTCCTTGGCAATGTGTTTGATACGAGTTTTGCAGCCGGTGCAGCGGATGCTGGCACGACTCCTGCATCGGACAACAATGCAGCTGTTCTTGGTACGCAAGATAAAAAGACATCAACGCCTCTGGCGGATACAGCAGCAATCGTGACTGCGGACAAAAATGGTGGTATCTTTAATCTTGCATGGTACTGGTGGGTTGTATTGTTCGCCGCGGCAATTTCTGGCTGGCTATTACTCGCAGCAGTTATTCGACGCATTCGAGGCACTGAACTGTAATACATTTTGACCTAATAAAAATGCGAGAGGCGATAGCGCTCTCGCTTTTTTATTTGCCATTCTATATACTATAAGCACTGTGAAAGTCGCGTCCAAAAAAATGAAGAAAGCTTCACTGAAAACCCATTTGCATCGACAAGTGAAATTAGCGGTGGTTCCACATAAGGCAAACCACTATAGGCCGCATCTGGTGCGCCGCGTTGGACTGGCGTTGATTCTTCTAGCGGTTGTAGGCCTAAACGCCGGATATAATGCAAAGACGACCGGAACTGTTTTGGGCGATAAAGCGAACATTACCATCGATGCTTTAGCGCAGGCGACAAATGATGCTCGTGAGCAGAATAGTCTACGTCCGCTTATAGTAGATCAAAAGCTAAATCAGGCTGCGTATCTAAAAGCTAAAGATATGTTTGCAAAGCAGTACTGGGCGCACGTCGCACCAGATGGGGCACAGCCTTGGCGGTGGTTTGCGGATGCCGACTATAACTATAGTGTCGCTGGTGAAAACCTAGCGAAAAACTTCTATACCGTCGAGTCGACAACTGACGCATGGATGAGTTCATCAGAGCATCGCGCAAATATACTCGGACAAGATTATACGGAAGTCGGGTTTGCAGTTATGAGCGGTTCGCTGCAGGGGAAGGAGACAACGATTGTGGTTGCACTGTATGCTGCACCAGCCGTCAGCGTTGCCGGCGCGCAAGACGTAGCGCCAGCGGCAGTCGCAATTGCTCGGCCACCCGGTGGGGTTGTGTCTCAGTTTGGCGTGATTATGCAGTCACTTAGTCCTGCCGCCACTGGTTCGATAGTCCTGCTGATGATCGCGGGTCTCGTTGCGTTCACTGCGCACCTATATCGAAATAAACTTCCTAAGTCGCTGCGGCAATCGTGGTATCGTCACCATGGCGCATACAAGATGGCAGGACTTGCGTCGATTATCGTCGTTGTTGCGACGGTGTATAGTGGCGGACAGATCTAAATATATACGGATATGGTTGCATTGATCATCAGATGATGATTAGATATTATTTATCATGAGCCAAATCGGTGTCATGTGAATGTAAGTGAATGGGGACTCGGATGAGTATTGTGATCTTGGAGGTTCAAGTTCGAATCTTTATTCTCGGCAGGGGTAAGCAATTTCCTGACGAAGAAGTAGTTCGACTTGCGCAACGAGAGATTGGTGACGATTATATTGATCCAATCAAGCAGCGTGCTCGTGCGATACTGGATGAGTACGCGAATGACCCCAAAGCGGCTAGCATTCCTGAAGGGGAGAAGCCAATAGTCGTCCAGAAGGCAAAGCTGCTATTGGCTTACATCGACAACCTTAATCAAATTGAGACGTCGATAAACCCTCAACCCACGCTAGACGAAAGGGTGGAGAGCGATCGCGCACAAGGCTCGATCAACCGATCAAGTCTAAATCTTTAGCAGGCCGACCCAAGAGTGTCATTTTGTAGTACCTGCAAGCATGCATCGAGTCGTTTGAATGGAGAATGCAATGTCCCAGTACACAACCAGGCAGTGCCAGACGGTACGTCAAGCCATGCGTCAATTGTCATTTCAGGATGCGGGGCTTCGGCAGTATGCCGAGTCTGGCAGCATAGCAAGCGACAGCTTGCCGGCGCTCAAAAAGCGGTTGGAAGAGATTGCTAGCGATCGCGATCACTCCGACGCCAAGAACGCCGCCGACGTACTGTCGATCATTAGAGGCTTCGCAGTGTCGTAGCTGACTGTCGACCAGATAACGAGCCCGTCTATGGAATTGAGTCCACTCTTCCATAGACGGGCTCGGTTTCATATCTAGGGCTCTTGTGAAAACCGGTTCAATCTGTTACAATTGACAACTGATTAGTTAATAAAAGGAATCATATGACAAAAGCAGTCGTTAAGATCGGCGGAAAACAATTCGTTGTCGCCGAAAAAGAGACCCTACTGGTGGACCTCCTCCAGGAAGGCACAAAAGAGCTCACGCTTGATGCACTGTTGGTAATTGATGGTGATAAAACTACCGTCGGCGCGCCAACTGTAAAAGGTGTGAAAGTTACCGCAAAGGTCGTTGACGATCTTGTTAAGGGCGAAAAAGTCCGCATTATTCGCTACAAAGCGAAAAAGCGCGTCCACAAAGAAATGGGCCACCGCCAAAAATACAGCCGCGTTGAAATTACTTCAATCAAATAGCTGATAAAAAACCCCGCATGAAATAATGCGGGTTTTTTATTTTTTTACATCATCCAGTCGATCGTGCTCATGCTATACTGAGGCAAGTAAAACAACGTATCGACAGTGGAGGCCGAGGGTGAGAATAAAGCAGACAGTTCGCAGTAAGATGATGCGAGGATTTTTTGTAATAACGGCACTTGTTCTTGGTCTGACGTCGGCTGTATCGATCAGTGGTAATAATCAAGCATCGGCTTTGGAGTCGTGGCAAACTGATGGCTGGTATCAGATTAGTACGGGATCGTCGCATACTTGCGGTATTTCTCACGATCAAAAAAGCGTGTACTGCTGGGGGTATTCATATGGTGGTGGGTTGGGGAGCGGAGACTCTGAACCGTACCAACCTATGCCCGGTGCAGTTGACACGAGCGGCATATTGACGAGTAAGACCTTCACGTCGATTGCGACAGGGCAGGATATGACCTGCGTTATTGCAGACGGACAAGCCTACTGTTGGGGGCGTAGAACTGGCGATGGTACGTATGAATCTCGGCTGGCGCCAGTTGCGGTGAATACTTCGGGTGTTTTGGCTGGTAAGGTGCTCAAGTCGGTTACTATGGGCCATGGCCATACCTGCGTGCTTGATACTGGCGGTAAAGCCTACTGCTGGGGTGGCACGGAAGGTGGTGAGCTTGGAGTAGCGGGGCAACTATACTCGTCCACACTGCCTGTAGCAGTAGACACGGACGGTGCTCTAGCTGGCAGGACATTAGTGTCAATTCAAGCAGGTACTCGGCATACGTGTGCAATAGATGTGGCCGGTTTGGCATACTGCTGGGGATATGTCGACAATGGACAATTGGGCGACAATCCGTCTCAATCTGAACTGGAGCAGGGTGGATTTAAAGCACCCGTAGCTGTGGATATGTCCACAGTGTTAGCGGGAAAGACGATTCTCTCAATTGCAACACCATATGGGTATACCTGTGTAATTGCGTCTGATCATCGCGCATACTGCTGGGGCGTGAACAACAATAGTCAGCTAGGAGATGGAACGTCTGTCGCAAGTACTATGCCCGTTGCGGTTGCTACCAGCGGGGTTTTGGCGAGTAGAGATTTAACTCAAATTTCTGGTAACGGCGACGATAGTGTTTGTGTCCTTGGTACTGATGGGCTAGCCTACTGTTGGGGTGGAAATCGATACGGACAGCTGGGCAATGGAACTGAGCGCTTTGGTGAGTATTCGGAGCTGCCGACTGCAGTAAATACTAGTGGCGTTTTGGCTGAACGAACATTGAAAAATCTGTCTGGTGGTGCATACCGAATGTGTAGTATCGACGTGTCTAACACTGCATTCTGCTGGGGTGATAATGGTGCTAATACACTTGGCAACTCCGGTCACGAAAGTGACGCCTATGTCACTTCGCCTGTAAAGGTTGGCGTGGCTGATCCGTTTATCGAATCGTATTCTCCGGTAACTAGACTACGAACAGGTGACGGATCAAAGGTGGGTAGAGTGTATGGACAGTTTTTTTCTGCTGACGCAAGGGTATTTGTCGGCACTCAAGAGGCAGTTGTAACTTCAAGTAGTCCGTATACGCTACTTTACACCATTCCGGTATCTAACAATGCTGGGGTGAGGGATGTGAAGGTTGTAAATCCTAATGGAGCATCTGCTACAAAAAATGGAGCAATAACATATTTTGCGGCTGATGAGCCAAGCATAGCCAATGTTGATTTTGATTATGGTGATCAAAATATGCTTATTATCAACGGGACAGGATTTTTATACGATCCGCTTGATCGATATAATTTCGAAGAAGCATACGACCGCTCGTTAGTGACCTTTAATGGAGTTAAACTTGCATATTGTGTTCAAGGCACTGGTCGCACGCTCGAACAAGAGCAGCAGTACATGACTGATAAGACTGTTGTTACCGACACCGCACCATGCTACTACATGTATGACACCGATTACAACGGGCTGATTACGTACACGAAAGCAATTGTTTTGCTTCCGGAAGATTATGACATTAGCGCAGGTGGGACGGTCTCTGTAAATGGTTCACCTGAGTTTTCATTAGGGCAGTCGACGCCGCCATCGACTGAGCAGCCAGCGCCAACTGTACCAGCAGTCCCGCCTGTTGTGAGCCAGAATCCTGCAAATGATACCAAGGTTCAGTCATCCGATAGTGCGGTCAAACCAAAGCCAGTGACGGTATCTAATACTCAGCAGGGGTCATTTGTAGAGATTGCCAAGAATGCACCGATTGAAGATCGTATCTCGGCAAAGGCTATCAGAATCAACGGCAATGCTATTGAAAGCAATATGTCGATTAGCGCACTTCCGACATTTAGTGGAGCTGCACCAGCTGGCAGCAGGATAACAGTGACGGTTCATTCGGATCCTGTAACATGCGGGGCAGTTACTAAAAGTGATGGCACGTGGTCATGCACGTTACCGACGAAGCTTCCGGTGGGGCAACATACGGTTCGCTTTGCGGCAGTGACGCTTGATGGTGAAGAAGTCCAGTATGGTCCATACGACGTAACGGTAGTAGATAATGAGCGAGAGGCTGCGCAAGCTTCGTCGTTAGACGCTACTAATCGTGATGACGAAGCAAAAAAACAAGCGCCGAATATTATGCAATCTTTACTTATTGGTCTTGGGGGACTGATATTGGTCGGCGTCATTATCGCTGCTGCAATCAGATTCCGACGTCGATAATTAAATCCCATAATATTAAAATCTCCGCATAGTAAAGCGGAGATTTTTATTTATGCTCATGCTATAATAGTCCAAAAGAGAGAGGGAAGATAAACACTGTGACGACTGTCATATCTGTAACAAATCAAAAGGGTGGCGTTGGTAAGACGACAAGTGCGGTCAATATTGCCTATTACCTAGCAAAGATGGGCAAAAAGACGTTGCTAGTTGATTTTGATCCGCAGGGTAATGCATCCAGCGGCCTTGGGATTGATAAGCAGCAACTAGAGGGTTCGATGACGGATGTCATTCTTGAGACAAAATTATTGACGGATATTATCATACCTACTGATCACAAGAATCTTTTTTTGGCGCCGACGACGTCACATCTTGCAAACACTGAAGTCGAGCTGGCTCAGGCAAACCGGCGATTTACTCGATTAAAAAATGCGATCGAAAATACGCCAAATTACGACTACATTATTATTGATAGCCCACCAAGCCTGAGCTTGTTGACGGTAAATGGTTTAATAGCCGCGCGATATGTTTTGCTACCTGTGCAGGCAGAGTTTTACGCACTCGAAGGCCTGGGGCAGTTACTTGAGACGATGAAACTTATCCGCAAAAGCATGAACCCAACACTCGATTTGATTGGCGTGTTACCGACGATGGTGGATGGACGGACGACACTTAGCGGCCAGGTGCACGAAGAAATCAAGAAGCATTTTCCTGGTAAGGTGTTTAAGACAGTTATTCCGCGTAATATTCGTCTCGCCGAAGCGCCAAGTCATGGACTGCCTGTAGGTGTCTACGACAAGTTTTCAAAAGGTGCTCGCGCATACAAAGCGGTGACAAAGGAGGTGATTGAGCGTGTCGGTTAAAAAGGGACTAGGGCGTGGATTTGATTCGTTAATTCCAACAGAACTGTTGGACGAGTCGTTTGATCCAACCGCTGCGCAGGATGATCAGGTCAGCGACTTGCGGCACATCAAACTATCTGAGATATCTGCAGACCCAGATCAGCCGCGCCGTCATTTCGACGAGCTAGGCCTGGAGGAATTATCAGCATCTATCAAAGAGCATGGTATATTGCAGCCGATTGTTGTCACGCCTAAACATGGTGGCTATCAGATTGTCGCTGGTGAGCGTCGCTACCGCGCTGCAAAGATGGCGGGACTAGAGAAAGTGCCGGCACTTGTACGCACATTAAGTGATCAGCACAAGTTAGAGCTATCGTTAATTGAAAATCTACAGCGACGTGATCTTAATGTTCTAGAGACGGCGACTGCTTATCTAAAACTTCGCGATCAATTTAATTTGACACTTGATCAAATTGGTCAGCGCGTTGGTGGTAAGTCGGTGAGTGCGGTGAGCAATACGCTACGGTTATTGCGACTACCAGAATCGGTCCGTAAGGCGCTTGTTGAGGGAAAGCTTCGTGAAGGTCAGGCTCGCCCATTGGTCAATATTGATCCAGCTATCATCGAAGAGGTTTTGCCACAGATTCTCAAAGAAGAGTGGAGTGCCCGTAAGATCGAACAGTTTATCGTACAGTTAAAAAAGACACCGCAGTTAGCTGACCCAGCTAAAAAACAAAAGATCGATCAGCAACCATACGAAGATACGACAAAGCGCCTCGTGCAGCGACTAGCGACTGACGTGAGCGTCAAGACAAACGCTAAGGGTGCTGGTCAGATTATTATTCGTTTCAAGAGCGACGATGAGTTTAAGCGCTTGGAACAATTGCTGAATCAATAAGGCAGATCAGTTAAAAAATAACACACAGACGACGCCTGTGTGTTATTTTAATTTTGAAATTAGTTTAGAATGTTCGAATGCCTGTGAATGGGAAGATGCGGAATTTGACTGGACCAACGATATCGTAATAAGGGATGAATCCTAGTCCACTGCGTGAGTCATATGAATAATCACCTTGGCGATGATCACCTGCGACAAACAGTGCACCGTCGGAAACAATTGTATCGACATTGCCGCTCGTTGGTGAGGTTGGCTCGCTGTTGTGTGAATCATCAGGATGGATGCCTTCGGGGTGTGCGTCGTTATAGACGGTCATTGTGCCATCTTTGACGACAACGCGCTCGCCGGGAAAGGCGATAACTCGTTTAACGATATATTCATCGCCAGTCCCAACGTTGTAGCGCGGGTTTTTAAAGACGATTACTTGGCCACGTTCAGGGATGTAAGGTTTGTTTTGTAGCTGCGCCCATGTTGCTGGTAAGCGGCTGACGATTAGGCGATCGCCTGTGTACATCGTTGGCTCCATGCTCGGGCCGACAACATTAAAGCTACGAAAAATGAATGCATTAATTAAGACAGTGCCTATCAAAACGCAGGCAATAAACACGAGTATGCCAACTGTGTCTTTAATAAAGGGGTGTCGTTGTAAAAATGAGGCTTCCACTATTTCTTACTATAGCATGCTTTAGAAACTATATAAATGTAATCATGTTTATGGTTTTTATGGTTCAAAAATGATAGCAAATCCAGTATAGTAGAATGAGAATTTATGAAACCACAACGACACTCAATCGACGGATTTGTTCCACGCCGAGCTGGTAGCACTTTGGGCGAACAACACCCCTCACAGGCAGGTGACCTTCGTCGCCGACATGCTCAGCAGGTAGGCGGACTACAGCGACCGGCTGCTCAATCAAGTGCTTCAACTGCGACAGTGCAGCAAGGTTCTGCTCCGTTACGCTACAGTGACCGTGGACTTGCGAGACGTGATATCGACGAGTCTCTCAGTAGCATTGGCGATGCCGCACCCGAAGTACCTAAAAAGCGCAAATGGTTATTCCGAAAAAAAGCGGCAGCCTTGCCAGCTCGAACGGGCAAGCGTCGCTGGGTGAAGTGGGCGATTATTGCCGCTGTTATACTGCTCGGACTTTTAGGTGGCTGGCTGGCCTATAAGACAATTAATGCCAGCGGTAATATATTTAAGGGCAATATCCTTGGTTTAATTCAAAGTCAGCCCTTAAAGCAAGACCAAAATGGACGCAGTAACATCCTTGTACTGGGCACATCGGAAGATGACCCAGGGCATGGTGGGGCATTTTTGACCGACTCGATGATGATTGTGAGCATTGATCAAAAGAACAAGACGACTACTATGTTTAGCATTCCTCGTGATCTGTATGTCAAATACGGCATGGCGTGTAATAGTGGTTATGCGGGTAAGATTAATGAATACTTTAACTGTGTAAACGAAGATTACACCTCTGCAGAGGCAGAGCAGGAGCGTATTACAAAGACACGTGAATTTATCGGCGATATTTTTGGCATGGATATTCAGTATGGTGTTCATGTAAATAATACTGTCATCAAGGATGCGGTAGATGCAGTTGGCGGAGTGGACGTTGATGTGCAGGGGAGTAACGGTGATCCTGGCGTACTTGACCGAAATTTTGACTGGCGCTGTAATTATAAGTGTAATCTGGTGAAGTACGATAACGGCGTTCATCACTTAGACGGCGAGCATGCGCTATTCCTTGCTATGGCGCGCGGTAGTACCGAACCGACATACGGACTTGGTAATTCTAACTTTGACCGCGAGAAAAACCAGCAAAAGATTATTATCGCGCTGAAGGAAAAAGCAGTGAGTACCGGGACGTTGACTGATCTTGGAAAGGTTACTGGATTAATCGATAGTCTTGGGAACAATCTGCGCACTAACTTTGAAACCAGCGAGATTCGTACGTTGATGACACTAGGGTCTGAAATATCTTCATCAAATATCAACTCAATTAATCTCTACGGCGGTGAGGATGCGGTGTTTGTCAGTGGCCCATACGGTGGGGCAAGTGTCGTTATGCCTGCTGCGGGTATCTTCAATTACTCGGAAATTCGCACGCATCTCAAACAAAAACTAAGCACCGATCCAGTGACTCGTGAGGGTGCAAAAATTATTGTTCTTAATGGATCGGGTGTTGCTGGGGTTGCTCAAACAGAGGCCGATAAGCTGACTGAATCTGGCTTTATCGTATCAGATGTCGGTAATGCGCCAGATGGAACATACGCGAGTGTAGAAATATATAAGGTTGGCGAGGGTATGAGTGGAACAAAAGCGCGCCTAGAATCCAACTTCAACGTCAAAGTCAAAACAACTGCACCGCCACTTACGGTTTCGCAGGATACAAACTTTGTAATTGTGATTGGCGAAGACCGTTCATCAAACTAAGCTGATAAGTGCTATAATAAAGATTGATTATGGAGTTTCTAAAGTCATCTAAACGACGCTCGTTGGTGAGCGAGCTAGTATATATCGCCTTGAATGTGGCATTTGCTGTGACCATTTTAATTGTTGTTTTAGCGGTTAATTCGCCGCTACCAGCCTTTGCCTTGGTGCTACTGAGTAAGTGGCGTATCCTTGCAGTGCGTCCTCGATATTGGTTTGTAAACATCCAAACAAATCTTGTCGATATTATCTTTAGTCTTAGTATTGTCATATTGCTGTATTCAGCTGGTGGCGCAATCGGGGTCCAAATACTGCTTACTGCACTATATATCGCGTGGCTACTGTATGTTAAGCCAAAGTCGAAGCGGATGTTCGTGGCAATACAGGCTGGCGCAGCGATATTTTTCGGCGTGACTGCACTGATGATCGTATCGTACGACTGGATTGCTTCGATTGTTGTTCTTGCGATGTGGCTAATTGGATATAGCGCAGCTCGACATGTTGTGAGTAGCTACGACGAACCGCATACATCGTTTTATAGCTTGACCTGGGGATTTTTATTCGCCGAGTTGGGGTGGCTTGGGTACCACTGGACATTTGCCTATACATTGCCGGGCGCAGGTGATATAAAACTGTCGCAGATTGCGTTGATCGCACTGGCTATTAGTTTCGTGTCAGAGCGTGCATACCAAAGTTACGTGAAACATGGATCAATTCGCTCGAACGATATTATTATGCCGGCGTTACTGTCAGGTAGTGTGATTCTCATTCTTTTGACATTATTTAACACAATCAGCACGGGTGCAATTTAATTTTCAGGAATATATAAGTTTTATACGCTAGCATAAAGGAGATGAAAAATATGGATCCTAACCCAACACCTGAATCAAAAAAATCACTTCCTCCTGTGGTAACCCACGCTGATATACAGCAGCCGGTCGAGAACTCTTATGTGCCACCCAAAACTAAGAAGCCATTCCGCTACGGTCGCATCGCTGCAACGGTGGCGATTGCGGGTATCGTGGGGCTTGCTGCAGGCTATGGCGGCGCAAAGCTAGCTGGTTCAACAAGCGATCAATATTCTTCACGGCTAACGAGTGGCGTTGACGGTAATAAAATCGTCACCCAAGAAGAAGAAAACATCTCGAGTGTTGTCTCTAAAGTATCCCCGAGTGTGGTTTCAATTATCACCCAGTCGCAGTCGTCGAATTTTTACTTTGGTAATGCAACAGAAGAGGGTGCAGGTACGGGTATTATTGTTAGTAAAGACGGCTACGTCATGACGAACAAGCATGTGATTAATGGCGCCAGTACAGTTGGGATTGCGTTAGCGGATGGGACGACATATTCCGATGTAAAAGTACTGGGATCAGACCCGCTGAACGATGTTGCATTCCTAAAAATCCCCGATGTAAATAATTTGCCGGCAGCTGAGCTTGGTGATTCTACCTCGATTCGAGTAGGACAGAAGGTAATTGCCATCGGTAACTCACTTGGCCAATATCAAAACACTGTGACGAGCGGTATCGTTTCTGGTACGGGACGGCCTGTCTCAGCACAGGCGGGCAGTCAAGTAGAGACGCTTACTGACTTAATCCAAACGGATGCAGCGATCAACCCGGGAAATTCCGGCGGTCCACTGTTGAATTTGCAGGGGCAAGTCATCGGTATTAATACAGCAATTGCAGCAGATGCCCAGGGTATTGGATTCTCAATTCCAATTGGTGCAACCAAAGGCATTTTGAAGGGTGTATTAGAAGGGAAAGGTGTACAGCGGGCGTATCTAGGCATTAATTATGTGCCGTTGACGGCGGATGTTGCTGAATTCTATAAACTATCGGTCAAGAAGGGCGCATACGTATTTAACGGTGAAGGTAAGACGGCGGTTGCTGAAGGTAGCCCAGCTGCAGACGCCGGCATTAAAGACAAAGACATCGTGACAAAAGTGGGTGATATCGAAGTTGGTGATCGAGGGAGTGTTTCGAGTCTAGTGGCTGAATATGCACCTGGAGATACGATTAAATTGACTGTCCTGCGTGACGGTAAGACGTTGACGCTTGACGCCAAGCTTACCGCTTTCAAAAGCTAGGGCGATAATTAGTCTTAAAAAATAAGATGCCAATTCGGCATCTTATTTTTTAAGAACGACGATAAGCCCTTCGACCTTATAAAGTGTGAATCCATGCTCCTTTGCGGTCTGAATAATTGCCGCATGTTGCCGAGGGTCAGCTTCGAGTAGCAAATAGCCACCGGAGTTTAAGTGTGAGGGTGCTTGCTCAATCAACTTGTTAATAAGTGCTAGGCCATCATCATCAGCAAAGAGGGCGAGGGCAGGCTCAAATTTAGTCTCTGGTGAACGATCCCATTCTGGATCAACGTAAGGTAAATTGGCAACAATATATTCCGCCTGGAACGGGTAGGCGGCAAGGAGATCGCTACGGGTAAGTGTCACGTTTGCATGGAGCCATTTTGCATTTGTCTCGGCAATTTTCAATGCATGGCGGCTGACATCCAGCAGCGTTACATCCAATTCAGGGATTTCGAGTTTTGCTGAAATGCCCAGACAGCCTGTGCCAGTTCCAACATCAACAAGGCGAAGCGGCTTTCCGTCCAAGCTTAAAGTTGATTGGGCCGTCAGCTCCTTTAAGATAGTAATAATTGTTTCGGACTCGGGTCGAGGAATGAGCGTCGCGGGATTAACGCGAAACAGCCGGCCGTAAAATTCTTTGTGACCGACGATATAGGCAACGGGCGTCCGGTCGAGTCGTAACTGCAATCGTGCGTCAGCGATCTCAAGACGACGCGGAGTGAGTAGCTCGTCGTCGTGCGCATGCAAATACGTCCGTGTTTCGCGCAAGGTGTGCGCGAGGATTATTTCCGCATCGAGCTTGGCTGAACTAATCCCGGCCGCTGTCAGGGCGCTGGTTGCTGTTTGCAGCCAGTCTTTAATTGCTGGCGCTTTTAGCGGCAAGTTCTCGTTCATACGCCTGTAGATGCTCGATTAAATCATCAATTGATCCATTCATCGCTTGGGGAATGCTACTGCGCGAATAGCCGATGCGGTGGTCGGTAATGCGGTCTTGTGGGAAGTTATAGGTGCGGATCTTTTCACTCCGGTCGCCACTACCAATAAGGCTGCGCCGTTCAGCGGCAAGCTTTGATTGTTCTTCGTCGATCTTTGCCTGTAGTAGGCGGGCGCGAAGGACGCTCATCGCTTTTTCTTTGTTTTTGATCTGCGACTTCTCGTCCTGGTTGGTAACAACGAGGCCGGTTGGAAGGTGGGTGATGCGCACGGCACTGTCGGTTGTATTGACCGATTGGCCGCCGTGGCCACCAGCGCGATAGACATCAATCTTTAGGTCGTTTGCGTTGATCTCGATATCGGTCTCTTGTGCTTCCGGAAGAACGGCAACAGTAACGGTACTGGTGTGGATGCGTCCTTGAGATTCTGTCGCTGGAACACGCTGAACGCGGTGGACGCCAGACTCGAATTTTAACTGCGCGTAGGGCATGTCACCCTTGACGCTAAACACTACTTCCTTGTATCCACCAGTATCATTGGCACTTTCGGACATATGCTCGGTTTTTAGACTGTGCATTTCGCAGTAACGTAGATACATACGGTACAGTTCGGCCGCAAAAAGGCTTGCTTCATCACCGCCGGCTCCGGCGCGAATTTCGATAATAACATTCTTTTCATCGTTGGGGTCTTTTGGCGCCAACATAATGAACAGTTCATCCTCTAGAGTGGCGAGTTTTTCGGTCGTCTCGGTAACTTCCATCTTTGCTAGCTCGGCGAGCTCATCGCCACCGCCTTGTAGTTCTTTTGCTTCAGCTAGTTGCGCTTCGAGTGTTTTACGCAGATGAGCTTTTTCAAGAATTGTTTCTAACTCGGTGAAGCGTTTGTTTTTGCTACTAAAGTCAGAATCGGTATAAGCGTTCGGCGATGCTAAAAAATCAGCCAAGCCGGCTTTTTCGGTAGTGAGCTCGTCGATGTTTAAGCTGATCTTTGGCATGTCGTTTACGCTTTCTCCTTCTTATTATATTGTAACAAAAAAGAGACTACGAAGATGCAGTCTCTTTTTTGTAAGGGTGCTATTGCTCAGCTTTGGCAGCTTTTTTAGCAGCGGCTTTTTTAGCTTTGCTTGCAAGTGCTTCTTTGCGAGCTTCTGCAGCGGCAAATTTCGCCTTGAAGCGATCGACGCGACCTTCGGTGTCGATAATGCGCTCTTCACCAGTAAAGAATGGGTGAGAGGCTGATGAGATGTGGACTTTGACGAGTGGGTACTCGCTGCCATCTTCCCATTTAATAGTTTCGTTGGTCTGCGCAGTAGACTGTGTCAAGAACGCAAACCCAGCCACGTCATCGCTAAATACGACGGGACGGTAATCGGTTGGGTGTATAGTGCTTTTCATATCTGTACTAGTATAGCTGATCTAACGGGGATTGTCAAAGGGGTTCAGTTGAGTCTACATCATCGCCGTGTCAAAAAAGTAAAACGCCCGCACGTATTTCAGTGCGGGCAACCGTTCTCGGTCAGCGAGACTGACTCCTAGTTGCCTGTGATTGGCCACCTAATGTTACTGTGAGCATCGGGACATGACTCGGCAACAACAGATTCGAGGGCCTCAAGTTGCTCTGGGTTTAGGCTGTCGACTAGTTCCTGTAGTAGGAGGGGGTTGTGTAAGCTGCGTGCTAGTTGGCGTCCGATCAGGTTTGCTTCGACGCATTCAGCCACGCTTGGCCGTCTTGTTTTGGCCCTTAGCGCGCCAATGATACTTCTAATCATTACCATGCTCCATTTTCTCGAAGGTGTCATTTATATTATAACACCATTAACACTGTTGTGCAAGTTACGGCCATCATAACGGTGAGGCTAGCTCTGGACAGGGGTTGAATGTTTTGCTATACTACAACGGTAACAATTTTTAATGACACAACCGATCCGCATACTTCTGACACACTCAGAGCGGACGGCGAGGAAACAAGGAGTAAACAATTATGGCAGTAGATGTCGATATTAAAGCTTTGCTCGAAGCTGGTGTCCACTTTGGACACAAAACGAGCCGTTGGCACCCTAAAATGGCACCTTACATTCACAGTAAGCGCCAGGACAGCCACATCATTGACCTAACAAAGACGGTTGAAGGTCTTGATAAAGCACTTCCATTCCTTACGAAAGTAGCCGCAAGTGGCAAACAAGTACTTTTCGTAGGTACAAAGAAGCAAGCTAAGGATATCGTCCGCACAGCTGCTGAAAAAGCAAACCAACCATTCGTTACTGAACGATGGGTTGGCGGTATGCTTACAAACGTTAACACTGTTAACCAGCAGATCAAGAAACTAAAAGATCTTGAAAAGCGAATGACAAGCGGTGACCTTGAAAAGCGCTATAACAAGCTAGAAGTACAGCGCTTCCAGGAAGAAATCGATGAACTGAACGTTAAATACGGTGGTATCAAGAACCTAAACGGCAAGCCAGGCGCTATCGTTGTGGTTGATGTCATTACTGATGCAAATGCTGTCAAAGAAGCAAAGACACTTGGCGTGCCAGTTGTTGGTCTTGTTGACACAAACGCAAACCCAAGCGAAATTGACTACGTCGTTCCAGGTAATGATGATGCAATCAAGGGCGTACAACTACTACTTGATTACTTTACCGCTGCAGTTGCAGAAGGCGCAGGCGTACAAAAACCAGCTGATAAATCTGAGGAGAAATAAACGATGGGCATATTAATCGAAGATATCAAGAAGCTAAAAGAACTGACTGGTATTGGCTTGACTGATGCCAAGGCTGCACTTGTTGAAGCTGATGGTGATTTTGATAAAGCACTTGAAGCGATGCGTAAAAAAGGTCTGACAAAGGCAGAGAAGAAGGGCGATCGTGAAACTCGCGAGGGAATCATTGATAGCTACGTTCACTCAAACCGCATCGGTGTTATTGTCGAAGTAAACTGTGAAACTGACTTTGTCGCTCGTCTTGATGACTTCAAAGAGCTTGCACACCAGATGGCTATGCAGATCGCTGCGATGGCGCCACAGTATGTTTCAGAAGAAGACATCCCAGCGGAAGAAGTAGAGCGCGTTAAAGCTGAACTACTTGCAAGCGAAGATCTTCAAAAGAAGCCAGAAGATATGCGTGAGAAGATCGTTGAAGGTCAGCTAAAGAAGCACTTTGCAGAAAAAGTACTTCTTAGTCAATCGTTTATCCTTGATGACAGCATGACTGTTGAAGGACGTATCAAAGAGCAAATCGCAAAAAGTGGTGAAAACATCCGTGTTAGCCAGTTCAAGCGAATTGAACTTGGTGTAAACGAATAAATTAAACCTTGTTTGTTAGTGAAAGAGTCGGCCTCGTGCCGGCTCTTTTATTGACTTTTTATAGTTTTTATGCTTAAATTATTATAGACATTATTTAAAATAAACAATATGCACGAAAATAATCCACCATCACACCAGCCCAAGGAAAAAGGGTACCATCTGCCGCACTACAAAGATTCTGAACTGCCATCAGCAATGAAGTATCCTAGCCCCTGGGATGTAGCGCCTGAAAACCTCCCCGATTTGGCAACAATAGCACCGCTCGATAAGCGAGCTGCAAGTGACCCGGAAATGATTCAGTTAATTCAGACGTATAATGCATCGCCGGGCCATCTTCCCGAGACGCCTAGTCGCGCATTGCTACAGTCGTTACCGAACAATAATCCAGATACACCCCAAGAAATTATAGCCTCTATGGCGACCTACGATGAACGTAGTAACGGCGTCGTTTATTTGCGAGCTGACAAGTTTGTTTATGCGCCAGAGCTTCGCGACTTTACGAATGGGCGCGATTCACCCAAGAATGGCCGGCCAAGTAAGTACTGGATTAATAAGTATCGCGAGATGCCATATCAAACAATGCCGCCAATAAAGCAGACCATTGCGTACTACGAGGAACTTAGCGGTAAGACCTACTACGCACTTGTCGATGATGGCGCGCACAGTCTTGCTGGAGCGGTGGCGCGGGGTGATGAGTACATTCCGGCGGCATCTGTGTCATTTGTTCGCCTTCAGACAAATGTCATTTCAGAACAGCTTGATCAGTTGTCGGCAGCTGAACAAGAGGCAAAGCCCACTCATCGAAGTTTTGGTGCGAGTATTTTGCATTGCCTGGGTGTTCGAAAGCCTGGTCGCGACTAGTCATCGTGTTTATAGTTGCAACCTGCGTATATATCGTTTTTACTAAGATATAGAGCGACGGTTTGCCACGGAATATATTTTCGTGCCGGCGCTAGAAAGTGGTGGCTGTTTTGGAGGTTGTACGTATACCGAGTAGTCTTGATTCAAGCCGAAAGGTGCAAGCGCGATTTACCGAACTTGGGTATAGCGAAGGTGATCGAACATTCGAGTACCAATTAGATTGTGATGGTCTGGAAGGTAAAGATTCGCCGCAACTGTTCTTGGTTTCGATCCCGATCGAAGATGCGAATGAGCCGTCTCGGCTTGCAGGGGTGCAGCAGTCCAGCGTCATCTTGAACGAGGCTAAGACTGCTCCGGCGTTCTTGCTTTTGAGGAGTGGAATGATGGTCGCATGCACAAATGTACGCGTTCGCGGTAATTCGCATTCGGCCGCAATGCAGTCTAGATGACTATTTATTTTGCTTTGAAGTTGAGCTCGCCCCGTCAGGGTTTGAATGCTCCTTCGGGGCGAGCTCACTTTTTATACACCGCTATGGCGGTGTTTTTTGCTATAATAACAACAGACTAAAACGAGGAAATGTATGTTTGATACCGATACGTATGAATTAAAAATGGCAGGTGCGCTTGAGCACTTTGAGGAAGAATTAAAGAAAGTCCGCACTGGGCGTTCACATCCAAGCATGCTTGAGGGCATTAAAGTTGAGGCCTATGGTGTACTGACACCGCTTAACCAAGTTTCAAATATCACCGCTCCGGAACCACAAATGTTGCAGGTGACGCCGTTCGATCCGAGCAATGTGCAGTTGATTGTCGGCGCGATTCGCGCTGACCAATCTTTGGGCTTTAATCCAAGTGATGACGGCCGCATTATCCGCGTGCCTGTCCCTCCACTTACAGAGGAGCGACGTAAGCAGCTTGTTAAACAGACGGGTGATAAGGTTGAAGAGACTCGCATTGCGCTACGTAACGTTCGCCAAGATGCACTAAAAGATGCCAAGCGCAAAAAAGATGCCAAGGAACTATCAGAGGATGATGTGAAGCGCGTTGAAAAAGAAATCGACAAGCTTATGGCCGACTACCAGGCAAAGATCGAGGCGACTTTTGCTGCTAAAGAGAAGGATATTCTTACAATCTAATGACGATCGTTCGGCGTTTCCAGGAACTTGGTTTGCCAGCAGACCAATGTGTCGTTATTGGCAGCGGTATTCTAGATGCGCTAGGACTACGTGAGAGCGATGATATTGATCTTGTCGTATCTTCTGACGTATTTGCGACTTTACAAGCTGATGGCAGTTGGACGGCCAAAGAAAAGCATAATGACATAGTGCTTCTTAAGGACGACGCCGAAGTCTGGCAAGATTGGGGTGCGGACGAAGAGGCAAGCTTTTTGAGTCTTTATGAAAACAGCGTTATCATTGACGGCGTGCATTTTGTGAACCCACAGTTTTTACTTGCGTGGAAAAAGCAGCAAAGCCGCGAAAAAGACGTGAAGGACATTCAGTTGTTAGAGGAGTACTTGCGTCGTGGCTGATCAGTTGGTGACACCAAATCATATTGGCTTCATTGTCGACGGCAACCGCCGCTGGGCGAAGGAGCATGGCTTGCCAGCCTATGAAGGTCACTTAGCAGGCTATGATGCTTTGAAAGAGGTGGCCTTTGCGACGCTAAAAGCTGGTGTGCCGTATGCTTCGGCGTACGTGTTTTCGACTGAAAATTGGAAACGCAGCGAAGATGAAGTTGGCAAGCTGATGAATTTAATCATGCATGCATTTAAGGTTGACCTAAAGACGTTCATCGATAACAATGTTCAGCTGCGAATTATTGGTTCGCGTGAACGACTGAGTGACAAAGTCAAAAAGGTGTTAGATCAGGCAGAGGCAAAAACTGCTCATATGACCGGTGGTGTATTTATCCTATGTCTTAACTATGGCGGTCAAGCAGAGATTGCGGATGCGTGCAAAAAAATTGTTCAGTCGGGCATTCAGGCAGATGCGGTTACCCCCGAGCTAATCGAGCAGAATCTTTATGCTCCAGACATTCCGCCTATTGATATCGTGGTTCGAACGAGCGGGGAGCAACGACTTAGTAACTTTATGCTATGGCGTGCTGCTTATAGTGAATTTCTATTCCTCGAAAAATTCTGGCCCGACATGACAAAACAGGATGTCACGGGTATACTAGAAGAATATTCACGGCGTAGCCGACGATTTGGAGGGTAAATGGAATTAATTTTTGGGATCATAGTTGGTGTATTAATCCTGGTTTTTTTAGTGTCAGTACACGAACTGGGGCATGCAATTTTTGCTCAACGTAACGGCGTCGTAGTCGAAGAATTTGGCATAGGTTTTCCTCCGCGCGCGTGGGGAAAAAAGTTGAAGAACGGTATTTTGTTCACACTCAACTGGCTACCGTTAGGTGGATTTGTGCGATTACAGGGCGAGCACGACTCGGCGAATAAAAAAGGTGATTACGGTGCAGCAACGTACTGGCAAAAAACAAGGATTTTGCTTGCCGGTGTGTTGATCAACTGGCTTGTGGCTGTCTTGTTGCTAACCGTACTCGCATGGACTGGTCTACCAAAGATTTTACCTAATCAATTTTCGATTGCAAGTGATACGACTATTGTTAAAAAGCCAATTGAACTAACGCTCGTGGCAGCGGATTCTCCGGCTGCGAAAGCTGGACTGCAGTCTGGCGATCAAATCCTCCGTTTTGGTGGCGAGGTGACGAGTACTTCCGAGGATCTATCTAAGGCAACTAAAGCCAATAAAGGCAAGACGGTCGAAGTGATTTACTCGCGCGACGGCGTTGAAGCACGAAAGAGTGTTACGCTGCGGTCTGATGCAGAAAAGGGGTACCTTGGCGTCAGTTCGAGTCAGCGTCAGTTAATTCAGGCAAGTTGGTCGGCACCAATTGTCGGTGTTGCGACTACAGCGCAGTTTACATATGTGACGCTGCAGGGGCTTGGAAACTTGTTCACTGACTTTACAAAAGGCGTGTTCCTGCAGTTTAGTCCTAGTGAAACAACACGCCAAGAGGCGGGTGAAAGTCTAGAGAAGGCTGGAAATAGCGTCGCAGGTCCGATCGGTATTCTGGGTACGATTTTCCCGGCTGCTGAACAGGCTGGTTTGACACAGCTAACTTTCCTGACGGCGATCATATCATTGACACTGGCTGTAATGAACGCACTGCCGATACCTGCGTTAGATGGCGGACGATGGTTTACGATGACAATTTTCCGGTTACTTAAGAAGCCGCTCACTAAAGAGCGTGAAGAGAAAATTCAGACTGTCGGTTTTATGATTTTAATGGGCTTAATAGTAGTGGTGACGATTGCAGATGTCAGTAAATTCTTTAAATAAGTCAGAAGCGCAGGCTGTTGAAGCCGGTGGTGTCTCGCGAAACCGTAACTGGTGGGCGATTGTTGCGTTGCCGTTCTGGGTGTTTGGTTGCTTTATCTTTGCCCAAGTGGTTGTTGTTGCACTATTGGCTGGTTTGCAGGGGATTGGGGTAGGTTTCGAGGGCGTCAATGTATCTGTCCTTGAGACGGTAGGTGCTGCCGTTATCTATCTGCTGTGTTTTGGTTTGATTGTTGGGTTGCCTTGGGCTGTGAAGCGATATCGAACAGATCGTAGTGATCTTGGTATTGCACGATTGCCGTCGTGGATGGATCTTGGTTTGGCGCCAGCGGGGTTTGTCGTCTACTTGCTCGCTTCAGGGGTTATAATGTACGTTGTTGCGCAATTGGTGCCTGGATTCAACGCAGGGGAACGTCAGGAAATTGGGTTCCAGAATTTGTCCCATAGCTACGAGTACATCTTGGCATTTATTACGCTTGTTGTTGTCGCACCGATTGCTGAAGAGGCGATATTTCGCGGCTATTTGTATGGAAAATTACGCAAAGCGGCGCCGGTTTGGGCGTCTATACTCGTCACAAGTCTCTTGTTTGGGGCATTGCATATGAAGTGGGATGGTAATTTACTAGCGGGCGTAAATGTCGGCATCGACGTCTTTATCCTGAGTATTGTGATGTGTAGCCTGCGTGAAATCACCGGCAGTATTTGGACCGGAGTTTTGCTCCATATGATGAAAAATGGTTTAGCATATTATCTTCTCTTTATTAATACGTCCTTATTGACTACAATGGGTGGGTAATGATGTCGATTATTCCATCTTTTCTTTATCAATTGCCGCTTGGTCGGTAGTTTCTTTTAATACCTAGCACACAGAAAAACTAATTCAGGAGAGAGATCTTATGCGAGTATCAAAATTATTCACTAAAACAAGTAAAACAGCACCAGCGGATGAAGTGGCAAAAAATGCACAGTTGTTGATTCGCGCTGGGTATATACACAAGGAAATGGCCGGTGTATATGACTACTTGCCACTTGGAAAAATCGTTTTGAATAAAATCATAGACATCATCCGAGAAGAAATGAACGCTATTGGTGGAAACGAACTGAGTCTTACGGCTTTGCAGCAAAAAGATGCCTGGGAGGCGTCCGGACGATGGAACGATCAGGTGATGGATGTATGGTTCAAGACGAAGCTTGCGAGTGGCAGCGAATTAGGCTTGGCGCCAACGCACGAAGAGCCTCTGACAAAACTGATGAAGAGTTTTATTAGTAGCTATAAAGATCTACCTGTCTACCCGTATCAATTCCAAATCAAGTTCCGTAACGAGCTTCGCAGTAAAAGCGGGCTGATGCGTGGACGAGAGTTTTGGATGAAAGACTTGTACAGCTTTAGTCGAACTCAAGAAGAACACGATCAATTCTATGAAACTATTAGTTTAGCGTACGATCGTGTGTACGATCGCCTTGGTCTTGGCGATATTACCTACAAGACATTTGCCAGTGGTGGTAGCTTTGCAAAGTACAGTCATGAATTCCAGACGCTTAGCCCAGTTGGCGAGGACAAGATCTATGTGCATGAGGCTAAAAAGATTGCAATTAACGAAGAGGTATACAACGATGAGGTGCTTGCTGACCTTGGGGTGACACGCGACGAGTTGACGGAGCGTACCGCCGTAGAAGTGGGGAATATCTTTACGCTCGGTACGAAGTTTTCTGATGCGCTTGATTTGAATTATACAGACGAGGACGGCACTAGTAAGCGTGTTGTTATGGGTAGTTATGGCATCGGTCCAAGTCGCGTCATGGGGCTAATTGCCGAACATTTTAGCGACGACAAGGGGCTAGTCTGGCCTGAAAACGTCGCACCATTCCGCGTCTATCTGGTGCGCATCGGCGGCGAACAGGCAGTTGCTCATGCTGATGCACTGTACGATGAGTTAAGTGCAAAGGGGATTGAAGTTTTATACGACGATCGAGATGAGCGCCCAGGAGCGAAATTTGCAGATGCTGAACTAATGGGTATACCATACCGAGTGACCGTGAGCGATCGACTTATCGAGGCGGGGCAGTATGAGTTTACCCCTAGAACTGGCGGTGAAACCACTCTATTGACACGTGACGAGCTGCTTGATAAACTAAATTGACTGTAAGAAACTTCAGGAGGGTTACGCTATATATAGCGTTTTAAAATATATAAAAGCCCCATATAATGGAATTAGATCAATTTAGAGGATAAACGTATGAAAAAAATGTATCAAATTACCGACGAAGGTAAAAAAGAACTTGAAACAGAACTGGCTGAGTTAGTCGGACGCCGCGGCGCTATTGCTGACAAAATTGCCGAAGCGCGAGATTTCGGTGACCTAAGCGAGAACGCTGAATATGACAGCGCCCGCGAAGAGCAAGGGCTTGTTGAAAGTCGTATCGCTGAAATCGAAGATATTCTTTTGAATGCGGAGCTGATCAAAGCTGAAAAAAGCTCAAATGTTATCTTGGGAAGCAAGGTAGAGCTAATGTCAGGCAAGAAGACGACGACATATTCAGTCGTTGGCCCTGTTGAAGCAAACCCGCTCGAGGGAAAGATCAGTAACGAATCTCCACTAGGTGAAGCACTGATGGGTAAAAAAGTTGGCGACAGCGCAACAATTACAACTCAAAAGGGTGAAATTACGTACGAAATCGTAAAAATAGGCTAGACTATCCAGGCTGTATAAACTCGCTCATTACAATGGGTGAGTTTTTAATTTGGCATAAATACGCTATACTGTAACAGATATGGCAACACTACAAGACTACCGCGATGAGCGATTACGAAAACTTGATGAACTTAAGGCGCTAGGGATTAATCCTTTCCCGGCCGAAAGTCATCGCACACATCACGCGGGTGCGATTTCTGCTGACTTTGAGCAACTTGAGGGTCAGACGGTGATTGTTGCAGGTCGCATTACGAGTATTCGTAAGTTCGGCAAACTGGCGTTTATTGTTATTAAAGACCAGAGTGGGCAAGTGCAACTGTTCCTACGAGCAGGTGAAGTTGCCGAGCTTGATGTGACTGCCGGCACGATCGGCATAAAAGAGCTGCCACTGCTTGATACGGGTGATTTTATTGAGGCTGCGGGTCCTGTCATCAAGACACAGACCGGTGAAATTTCGATTGCCGCAAATACCCTGCGACTACTGACAAAATCGCTACGTCCAATGCCCACAGAACTGACAAACAAAGAAGAGCGTTTGCGTCGCCGGTACGTCGACATGAACGTCAATCAAGAGGTTCGTGAGCGTTTTGTGCGTCGGTCAAAATTTTGGCAGGCGACGCGTGATTACTTAAATCAAAACGGCTTTATAGAAGTTAATATTCCCGTGCTTGAACATACGACTGGTGGTGCGGACGCAAATCCCTTTGTCACGCACATGGACGCACTAGACCAAGATTTCTACCTTCGTATTAGTCACGAGCTACCATTGAAGCGATTAATTGGTGCTGGGTTTGAAAAAGTCTACGATCTAGGTCCTCGCTTCCGCAATGAAAATTATAGTGACGAACATCTTCCAGAGCACGTCGCGATGGAGTGGTACTGGGCGTACGCCAACTGGCAAGATGGCATGAAGTTTATGGAAGGCATGTACAAACATGTGCTTCAGCAAACATTTGGCACTCTGCAGTTCAAGTTAGGTAAATTTGATATCGATATGAGCGGTGAGTGGGAAGTATGGGATTACGCCACGGTTATTAAAGAGAGATATGGGATTGACGTCTACGAGTCGTCGTTAGATGACGTGAAGCGTGCGCTAGCTGATAACAAGCTCGAAGTCGAGCAGACGGAGAATCGTGCTCGCGGTATCGACAAGTTATGGAAAAACATCCGCAAAGATGTTGCTGGGCCAGTATGGCTAATCAATACACCGAAATTTATTAGTCCACTTGCAAAATCAAATCCAGACAACGAACAGACGGTACAGCGATTCCAGCCGGTCATGGCCGGCTCTGAGCTAGGGAATGGCTTCTCTGAATTAAATGACCCGGTTGATCAGCTAAATCGTTTCGTTGAGCAACAGAATATGCGCGAAGCGGGTGATGATGAAGCGATGATGCTTGATATAGATTTTGTCGAAATGCTGGAATATGGCATGCCACCCGCTTGCGGCTGGGGATATAGTGAGCGAGTATTCTGGATTTTCGAAGGCGTAACCGCCCGTGAAGGGGTACCGTTTCCGCAGTTGCGAACGGAATATGACAATACGACCCGCGAAATATACCCAGAAGTAAATCTGGACTAACTAAAAGACCGACACACTGTCGGTCTTTTTTATGAATAGCGTTGATGCTATTCTTCTTCTGTTTCGGCAATTTCACCAATAAGAATATCAATTTCGTTTTGGACGATCTCATGCATGTTGGGTATATGCTTTTCGAGCCATTCACCAAGCTCTTGTTCAGAGGCGTTTTCCTGCATATCAGCGAGCGTCTTAAGTTGGTCTTCGTCAAGTGATTCGGCAATCTCTATGCCAACACGTTCTTGCAGCGTTTCGTTTAGGTGGTCGAGCAGGGCTTCGACATCCTCGCCCGTTAGATCAAAACCGAGTGCTTCGAGGGTGCTTTGCGTGATGTAAAAATGATTCATAAATAAAATTCCGCCATTCGTTATTATGCTACTAGTATACGTGATTGATGGGTGACTATGGCTGGTTTTCTAGGTGAAAGGTCGTATCTTCTTGGGCGAAATGTACAAGTGCTGCCTCGCCTAGTTTCGAAAGCGACAGACGCTCAACGAGCATTTGCTCGGCGCGGGCGGTTGGCCTGGTGAAATTTACTTCTTGGTGACCCTTTTGCTGGGTAAGCGTGTATTCGCCGATTTTATGTGCCGCAAACCTGGTTGCCGTAACGGGGTCGATAAGGGGGAGTGTTTCTTTTGTCATTTTTATTTCTTACACGATAGTGTGTATTTCTATTGTCAATCTACTTTATCATAAGTATTATAAAAAGTCAATCTGTGCGACTAAGAGCACCTTAAATGACGCTCATCGCGAGCGTCATTTAAGGTCGGGATTGGTTACTTGTGCGATTTGCTTTTAATGGCAATTTTCTTAGGCTCTGGAAGAGGGGTGAGTGGAACGGTGACCTTTAGGATGCCGTCGTCTAAATGTGCTTGAATCGCATCCGCATCAGCACGTTTAGGTAGCTGGATGCGGCGATAAAAACTACTGCTACTTTCGCGCACAACGTACTTTTTGCTTTTGTCCTCTTCTTTTTCGTGGCGTTCTGCTTGGATGACAAGCGCGCCTTCGTCGACTTGTATGTGTACGTCCTGTTCGTTAAAGTTCGGCAGGTGTGCCTCGACGACCATATGATTGTTATCGTCGGTGTAGACGTCGGTAGTGGGGATGGTAACCCCTTTTAGTGGTGACATCCAGTCATCACTAAAAAATTGTTTTTGCAAAGCATTTAGCTCGGCAAACGGATCATAGCGCATTAGTTTATCCATTATATTTTCTCCTTTCGTTAAATTAGTTAATGTAACGTTCGAGAGAAGCTATAACGCTTCTATATCTAGTATAAAATCGCTAGCACTCCATCGTCAAGAGCGCTAGTTAGGGTTTTTAACCATATGCGGTACAATAAAAGCATGACAACTGACACAACAGGTTTTACAGATCAACTACCTGTATTTGATTTTCGACAAACTATCCTAGACGCAGTAGATGCCCATCAAGTCACCATTGTTACAGCGGAAACGGGTGCCGGCAAAAGTACGCAAATTCCTCAATACTTAATGGATCATGGCTATGAGAAGGTGATCGTTACGCAGCCGCGTATTTTAGCCGCACGCAATCTGTCTGCGCGAGTGCGCGAAGAGTGGGCTATCCACACAGGCAGGGATAGTGATGACCTGATCGGGTATCGTACAGCTCATGAGCGAAACGACGGGCCCGATACGACAATCCTATACTGCACAGACGGACTACAGTTGGTGCGTGAAATTACTGGCAGCGGGACGAGTACGCGTCAAATTCTTGTACTGGATGAGGTGCATGAATGGAACGAAAATATGGAAGTGCTCGTTGCATGGGCGAAAAAACGTTGCCAAGAAGAGCCGAATTTCAAAGTGGTTGTTATGAGCGCGACAATTGAAGTTGATACCTTGGCTGCATATTTTAATGGCGCCGCAACGATTGCTGTGCCTGGTCGAAGCTTCGACGTAGCCAAGCGCAGCGGACGCGACGTCGTCACTGAGATTATCAACGCCATAGATTCAGCAAGAAATATGTTAGTGTTTTTGCCGGGCAAGGCTGAAATTGAAAGTGTCGCATCGATGATCAAAACAAAAGCAGCGTCTGCAGGCGTTCCTGTCATTCCGCTTCACAGCCAATTAGAGGCATCGACGCAGCAACAGGCATTTGCAAATTACCCGAATGGGAAGATTATCCTTTCGACGAATATTGCACAGACAAGTGTCACGATTGACGATATTGATGTCGTGATCGACTCAGGATTAGCTCGCCGCAGTGAAGTGCGAAACGGTGTTGAGGGGCTTTTTATCTCACAGATTTCGCAGGCAGATTGCTTGCAGCGAGCGGGGCGAGCGGGTCGTACGAAACCCGGTGAATACATATTGGCACCCCTTGATGATATGCCATGCCTAGTTTTCGAGGAGCGTCCCGAGTATGCCACACCTGAAATACTACGAAAACACATTGACCGGCTGACCTTGCGGCTCGCGAATGTCGGTATCGATATCGAAATGCTGGAATTTTACCATGACCCAAGTAACCGAGCGATTAAAATGGCGAAGCATACACTACGAAGTTTGGGTGCTATGACGCCATCGGGTGAGGTGACGAGCGTTGGACGGCAAATGGAGCGGTTTCCGGTCGAGTCAAACTTTGCGCGCATGCTTGTTGAGGTATCTCAGTACGATGCGACCTTGCAGGCAAAATTGGCGGCGATAATTGGCATTCAGGAAGTTGGCGGGATTGTTAAGGGTGGGACGCGGTTTAGTGGCTGGCGTAAATATACCAAGCAGACACGCTCGGATATGATTGCGCAGTATGATGTGTACTTAGCGTTTGATCAGATAGACCCGGAACTCTACGAAGAACTTGGTATTATCAGCAAGAACGTTGCAAAAGCAGAAGAGGTGATTGAACGGCTTCACCGCGATTTGGGACTGGAAGGAACAGCGCTTAGCCCCGTGCAACCTGATGAGGTTGAGCGATTGCTGCTATGTATCATAGCCGGTCAAATTGATCAGCTCTGGATGGTTGAGGGTGATGGTGTTGTCATTCACCTGATGAATAAAAGCAAGCGCGAACTATCGAGTAGTACCGTAGTGACAAATCCTAAATTGATTGCGGGAACGCCATTTGACCTGCAGATTCAGACGCAAAAGGGTGACCTTGAAACGCTTCATCTTGTGCAGGGAGTTACCGAAGTAAACCCTAAGTGGCTGCAAGTGCTCGCACCTCAGCTGTTTAGCGTCCGTCAAGGTAAAACCTATTTCGACAGCCGTCGCGGTGCGTTAGCAACGCGACAACTTGTTCGGTTTAATGGTCGAACAATTGAGGGTGGTGGCGAGGCGCTGACGCCGCGTAATACTCATGATAAGCGTATGTTCAGTGAACTGTATGGGACTTGGATTTACGAGCGATTAGAGACCGAGCGACGTCATTTGCAGCGCGGATATAGTCGACGCATTCCAATGATTCCGCTGCGTCAGATTCAGCAAAAAGTAAGAGCAATTGCTGGTCATGCGGTATCGCTCGACGAGCTGAGTGATTATCAACGAGAAGATTTGGCAAAGCTCCAGAAGCTAGAAACGTATTTAGGAGATGCGTTTGTGTCGAAGGTAAAAACAAACCGTCATAACAATGATGATCGGCAAATAGACCATCATGCTCGTCGTTCTTGGAAACCGCAGCATAAACGAAAGTACGATCGTCGCCGAGGGCGCTAGCGTCGAACCTCTGTGCTTGCATAAGTGGTATAGTAGATATAGCAATAAATTCGTTGGGGGAGCAGTGGATAGTGATTGAGATTAAAAATGTATCAAAGACATATGGAAAAAAACATACGTCGTTTACTGCACTGAATGATATTAGCGTGACGATTCCAGATGGAGCAAGTGTTGCGATCATCGGAAAGTCAGGTAGCGGTAAAAGTACTTTGATGCATGCAATGAGCGGATTGGATCGTCCGACTGCAGGTGAAGTGATCATTGATGGACAGGACATCTTAAAGTTGAAACAAAAAGATGTCGACCGGTTCCGCTCTGCCAAGATGAGTTTTATTTTTCAAAGTTTTTTCGTTCAGGCAAATGAAAGTTGCTACGACAATGTAAGTTTGCCACTTGAAATTGCTCAGGTGCCAATGCGTAAACGACGTGAAATGATAGAATCAACACTTGAATCAGTTGAACTGCTCGACAAGCTAAAATCTCGAGCGCGCGATTTATCGGGCGGACAGAAGCAGCGCTTGGCAGTGGCACGAGCAATCGTAAATCAGCCCCGCATCCTGTTTGCGGACGAACCCACTGGTAATTTGGATAGTACGACTGGTGAGAAAATCGAGGATTTATTGTTTGACTACAATAAGCAAAGCGGCTGTACGCTGATTATTGTGACGCACGACCCGGATTTGGCGGCAAAATGCGATATGCGTATTTATATCAAAGATGGAGTCATCGATTCTGTTGTCAAAGCACCAAAGCAAACAGCCAAGATGGACGAGAAGTCGGAAGGGGAGCAATAAGATGAAGATTAGAGATACTATCCGTCGTGCGGGCCGAAGTTTACGACAGGCGAAGGCGCGGACACTTCTAACAAGTCTTGCGATCGGCGTCGGTGCATTTACGATTACTTTGGCATTTGCGGCCGGTGAGGGAGGACGACAGTATGCTGCAGACATCGTGAGTGCGAATACTAACGAGCGTGAGCTCTATGTCCAGATGAAGCCGGATGATTCTGCAGATCCAACTGCACCGAAAGAATACTCTGACGACCCTACTATGCAGTATGGTGGCGGATTTAGTGTGAAATTACTGGGCCAGAAAGACATTGAGAAACTAGAAGCTATCGCAAATGTCGATGATGTCACGCCATACTATAACGTCACGGCAAAGTATATAACCGCACCAAATCAAAAAAAGTACACGATTGGTGTTGAGACGTTTCAGCCTGCCGTAAAATTGGAATATGCAGCAGGTGGTGGAATTACTAAAAAAGGAACAGTAGTTATTCCTGATAGCCTTCGAGAGGCGCTTGGATTTGACTCAGCGCAGTCGGCGATAGGAAAGACAGTGACGATAGCGGTCAATCAGGGGTCGCAAGATGTGCTGCAGCAGGCAGAAGTACTACGTAATCTCGAGGTTGTTGGCGTCAACGAACCCTCGTCGCTTGCTGTAGCCGATGGAAGCGGAAGTGTACGGATTGATCGTGAAACGGCTCGCGAGCTGTACGAAATAATTAATCAGGGCACGACCAACGAACAGGCTTATATGGCTGCAACAGTCGTAGCGAAAGACGGTGTTGATGTTGCGAGCGTGAAAAAAGCGATTAACGCTGCGGGAAACTACGATGCGCAAACGGCGGAAGATGCAATGAGTTTCTTGTTTCAATTTATAAACGTCTTGCAGGGTATACTGCTTGGGTTTGGTGCGCTCGCTGTGTTGACATCGATATTTGGCATCATTAATACGCAGTATATTAGCGTCCTTGAACGAACCCAGCAAATTGGGCTGATGAAAGCACTTGGCATGAGGCGTCGTGACGTTGGCCGCTTATTCCGCTACGAAGCGGCATGGGTGGGATTCTTGGGCGGAGCTATCGGTGCCGGCATGGCGGTCGTTGTAGGTGCGGTTGCCAATCCATACATTAGTGACGCCTTAAAGCTTGACGATACCAACCTCCTGATTTTTCAGCCAGTAGCGGTAGGCGGGGTTATCATGGGGCTTATGGTAGTGTCAGTTCTAGCTGGCATCTTGCCGGCGCGTAAAGCGGCAAAACTTGATCCGATTGAAGCGCTGCGCACAGAGTAGGGTTATTTTATCTACCACCCGCCAAAGGGTAGTGCTACAATAGCAGTATGTTAGATATTCGTTTTATTAGAGATAACGCAGCAAAAGTGCAAGAAAATGCCCGTCACAAGGGATATAACGTTGATATTGACGAGCTGTTAAGTCTAGATAAAGCGAAACGCGAGTTGCAGCAGCAGGCGGATGAGCTGCGCGAAAAGCGTAATGTCATTTCTTCACAGATGAAAGGCGGCAAGCCTTCGGATGAACTTATTGCTGAAGGCAAGGCATTGAAAGATCAACTAAGTGATATCGAAGCAAACCTAAGGGTGGCTGACGAGTCATTTGTGGCTCTACTGAAACTCGTTCCAAATATGGCGGCTGAGGACGTACCTGTCGGTGAAACCGAAGACGAAAATGTCATTGCAAAAGTTGTCGGCGACAAGCCAGAGTTTCACTTTGCGCCACGTAATCACTACGAAATTGCGGAACAGCGTCAGTGGATCGATAAAGAACGTGCGGCGAAGGTCGCAGGAAGCCGTTTTGCCTATATCAAGGGCGATTTAGTAAAGCTGCAGCTTGCGATTGTGCAGTTTGTTATTAACACGCTTAGTGATGAGGCGAAATTAAAACAGATTGCCGATGGCGCTGGGTTGGATGTATCATTGAATCCATTTACGCCGATTCTACCGCCACTCATGATTCGGACTGAACTTTATGATGCAATGGATCGGCTAGAGCCGCGCGATGATCGTTATAAATTAGAAGGTGATGATTTATGGCTCCAGGGAAGTGCCGAGCATGTGCTTGGCAGTATGCACGCTGATGAGATCTTTGATGAAACACAGCTGCCTCTACGTTATGTCGGCTACGCAACTAGTTTCCGCCGCGAGGCTGGAACGTACGGTAAAGACATGGAAGGTATCCTTCGCATGCATCAGTTTGACAAGCTTGAGATGGAAAGCTTCACTACTGGTGAAGATGGCCTGAAGGAGCATCTTTTGTTTGTCGCTGTTCAGGAACACCTACTGCAAACTTTGGAATTGCCGTATCAGGTCATTCAAAAATGTACCGTGGATATCGGTAAGCCGAACGCGCGCGGTATTGATATGGAGACGTGGCTACCTGGACAGGATAAGTACCGAGAAACACACACTGCCGATTACATGACTGATTATCAATCGCGTCGTTTAAAAACGCGTGTTCGTCGTCAAAGTGGTGAACTAGAGTTGGTCCACACAAACGACGCAACGGCATTCGCTCTTGGTCGTATTATGATTGCAATCATAGAAAATGGTCAGCAAGAAGATGGTACTGTTAGGGTACCTACGATACTACAGCCATATCTTGGCGGACGTGAAATTCTTTAAATTCTACAACTGTGCGTCGGCTGACTTTACTGTCGGGCAAGTGTTATAATAGGGATACCACCAAATAACATTTAGGAGGGTTGCATGATAGATTCAATCGATATCAGTAGTAAACGATACGACGTAGATGAAACTACGAGAAAGTACGTCATCAAGAAGATAGGACGACTGGATCGCTACCTCCCTCGGCATGCACGAAAGTCAGCAACAGCCGATGTGCGTCTGCGGCAAATTAATGGCGATCATGGCAATAAATATGAAGCAGAAGTCGTATTTAATATCCCCGACAAACGGATTACCGTTGTTGATTCAACCGTTAATATGCTCGCCGCAATCGATATCATCGAGGCAAAATTAGTCACGCAACTTCGTAAGTATAAGGATGCGAATATTCCGCACGTTGGTAGTCGTGGTGTACTCAGTCGCTTCAAGCGAAGCTACGCCCGCGAAGCTCAATAGTTAATTTTCAGCAATTTTAAAGCATAAGCCCCTTGAAAAAGGGGCTTTTCTTATGTCTAGCTACTTTTATATGATGTAAAAACAGCGTATAATAACTCCTAGTATTTGACAGAAGTTTCAGGTCAGCGAGGGGAATCTATATAATGGTCAATCGACAAAAAGCATTAACAAAGGTGTTTGGTGATCCGCAGGCGCGGATTTTAAAAGGGTTACAGAAGAAAGTAATAGTCATCAATGATTTGTCTGAATCTTATCAGAAAATGACTAAAACTGAACTCCGTAAGCAAACCAGCGTCCTTAAAGAGCGACTTCAAGATGGCAAAGTGACTCTTGATAGCATCTTACCTGATGCATTTGCCTTAGTCCGCGAGGCGGGTGATCGCGTGTTGGGAATGCGTCACTTTGACGTGCAGCTAATTGGCGGCATGGCGTTACACGAAGGTAATGTAGCTGAAATGAAAACTGGTGAAGGTAAAACTTTGGTTGCAACATTGCCCGTCTATTTGAATGCTCTTGAAGAAAAAGGTGTTCACGTTGTGACGGTTAATGACTACCTAGCGCAGCGTGATGCGAGCTGGATGGGGCAATTGTATGATTTCCTAGGTATGAGCACGGGTGTTATTGTTAACGACGCGTCTTTCGTTTACGACAAAGATTACGACAACGAAGATCATGACGATCCACGTATGCGCAAGCTTCGACCCGTCACTCGCAAGGAAGCATATGCAGCTGACATTACCTATGGAACAAATAATGAATTTGGGTTTGATTACCTACGCGACAACATGGTGAACGAAGTTGATCTTTTGCGACAGCGCGAACTAAATTTTGCTATCGTTGACGAAGTGGATTCGATTTTGATTGATGAAGCTAGGACGCCACTGATTATTAGTGCGCCTGCTGCAGAGAATCCTGACAGCTACTATCAGTTTGCGAAAATCGCTGCAAAATTAACTGACGGCGACTATGTTCTCGACGAAAAGCGTCGCAGCGTTGCATTGACTGATGAAGGTGTTGAAAAAGTGCAAAAGATGCTTGGTATCAAGAATCTTTACACGCCTGATTCTGTTCGTTCTGTGTATCACATGGATCAAGCGCTACGCGCCCAAGCGTTATTTAAGCGCGATAAAGATTATGTGGTAACAAACGATGGTGAAGTGATTATTGTCGACGAACACACTGGTCGTTTGATGCAGGGCCGCCGCTACAACGAAGGTCTACATCAGGCAATCGAAGCAAAGGAAGGTGTCTCGGTCCTTCAGGAAAGCATGACGCTTGCCACCGTTTCATTCCAGAATTATTTCCGCTTGTACAACAAACTCTCTGGTATGACCGGTACGGCGTTTACTGAGGCTGAAGAGTTCCAGCAAATCTACAGTTTGGACGTTATTCAAATTCCATCAAACCGACCTGTTGCGCGTATTGACCACGAAGATCTTATTTTCAAGACTGAAAAAGGTAAACTCAAAGCCGTTGCGGACGCGATCAAAGAATATCACGAACAGGGCCGTCCGGTACTTGTTGGCTCTGCATCAATCGCAAAGAACGAACTGATTGCTGCATGGCTTGATAAAGAAAAAATTTCATACGAACTTTTGAATGCTAAGAATAACGAGCGTGAAGCTGCGATTGTCGAAAAGGCGGGGCAAAAGGGTGCGATCACACTAGCAACTAACATTGCCGGACGTGGTACTGACATTGTCCTTGGTGAGGGTGTTAAGGAGTTGGGCGGACTTGTAGTGATTGGTTCAGAGCGTCACGAATCTCGTCGTATTGATAATCAGCTTCGTGGGCGTGGTGGACGTCAAGGTGATCCGGGTGAAACGCAGTTTTATGTGAGCACCGAAGACGATCTCATGCGTATCTTCCAGGGTGAGCGTATCGCAAGCCTTATGGACCGACTAGGGGTTGATGAAAATACGCCGATTCAAAATAAGGCTGTTTCAAAAACTCTCGAAGCGGCACAAAAGCGTGTTGAGGGCTACAACTACGATACTCGTAAGAATGTTGTCCAATACGACAACGTCATTAACCGACATCGTCGTGTTGTGTATGTCATGCGCCGCAAAATTCTTGAAGGTGATGATATCAAGCCTGAGATTCAGCGCTTAATTGACGAAAAGGTCGCAGAACTCACTGTGCTGCCTGCTAAGAATAACCCTAATTTTGCCGAGCAATTTGAAGCGGTCTTCCCGGTTGATGTAAAAACGATCGAGGCTATCGGTGCAGAGAAAAAAGACAAGACGCGCTTAGATTTAGCGAAAAAAGCTGTTGCAGAACTGTATGAATCGAAAGAGAACGAGCTTGGTACGGATGTAATTCGCAAAGTAGAGCGTGAAGTATATCTCCAGATTCTTGACACACTATGGATGCAGCACCTCGAGAATATGCAGCATCTCCGCGAGGGTATTCACTGGCGAAGTGTTGGTCAGCGTGATCCACTGGTTGAATATCGCAGTGAATCACAGAAATTGTTTAGTAGCTTGCAAGCAACGCTTCGCGATGAAGTGCTCCGTTCGGTCATGCACGTTCATGTTCACGACGTCGTTGCAAGTGAAGCCGAGGATCACGATACTGAACTCACTCGACTTGCCGAACATGCTGTAGAGCAGGGCGTGAATGAAATTACTAGTGGCGAAGAGAATCGTGACGGTGATTTCAAGGCAAAGAAAGCAAAAACAACTGCCGAAGTGAATAAGCAGAAAAATGTTGTTCGTAAAAAGAAAAAAGCGCAGCGACAAAATCGTAAAACAAATCGTAAATAAAGACGGGGAAGAAGTAGCAACACATGAAACATACCGTCGAAGAAGTTCGTCTTAAGAATGGTGCGCGGGGATTATTAATTGATATTCCCGGCGCTACTGTTATGAGTTTTCAGTTCCAGTTTCGTGCTGGCAACAGATACGTCCGTAATAAAGATATTTATGAGACCGCCCATATCATGGAGCACATGGCATTCGGTGCGAATGCCGACTATAAATCAGAACATGCCTACGAGTCTGAATTTACAAAGAATGGCGCCTATCATAATGCCTATACGAGTGATCTTTCGATGGTGTACGTGGCAGACTGCGCGGACTTTGAGTGGGATCGTATTTTCCAGTTACAGCGCGTGGCTATTTGCCAGCCAAAATTCAACAAAGAAGAACTTGAGGCGGAAAAAGGTAATGTGAAAAGTGAGCTGACAGGATATCTGAATAATCACAATCGAGTCCTATGGCCAAAGATTCAGCAGCTGCTTGGTGAAGATGTTTACACATTTTGGCAGCGACTACAGACAATACCGAATGTGACGTTAGCTGATATTCGTGAACATCACAAGCGAACCCATACGGCAAAGAATATGTGCTTTGTGATCGCCGGAAAGTTAAAAGGGCGCAAGTCGGACATCAAGCGTCAATTAGAGGAATGGGAATTGCCAGAAGGTGAGCGCTTTACTGTGCCGAAAGACACTTTAACGAGTGGTAATCCGACGCTTATCCGCCGCAAAGAGGCATCTAACTTAACTTTCGGTCTATCAATGACTGTACCTCGCGAACTGACTGACGAAGAGGCGGAGGCGATGAACTGTCTTGATCAGATATTAACAGGGACGATGCACTCGCGTATTTATGGCGCCGCGCGCAAAAAAGGACTAGCCTATGGTGTGTTCTCGGATACATCAGTTGGGTTTCACGATAGCAGCTGGGACTTTGGGGGACAGGTGAACCTTGAAACCTCGGGTGCATTGTTTGATATTATCGTTCGTGAATTAAAGCATGTGCTAAACGGCAAGATTACCGAAGAAGAATTGGACGCGGCGAAGTCATACGCTCTCGGTCGTTATCAGATGGGCGCTCAGACGGTTGCGCAAATCAGCAACTTCTATACCGGTCGTTATTTTGCGGATGGGATTGTCAAGGATTATGAGAAAGTACCTGATTCTATCCGAAAGACCACTCGTGAATGTATCGTGAATACTGCTCGAGAATTCGTCGCTAGTAACGCATGGGTACTTGCTGGGGTTAGTAGCGGTGAAAAAGAAGAGCTCGTTGAATTGAACGACAAATTAGCGACGCTATTTAAAGAGAAATAATCATGAAGATTGCAATCGCTGGCTACGGAGCTGAGGGGGAATCAAATTACCAGTATTGGAATACGCCCGAGAACCAAGTAGTTATCGTGGACGAGCACGAACCTGCACGTCCTGTACCTACGGACGCCTCGATCATTATCGGTGATGATGCATTTTCAAGACTTGAGGGGTATGACCTCGTTATTCGCACGGCAGGACTCGCGCCGCGTAAGATTAAAACTGATGGCAAGATTTGGTCGGCGACCAATGAATTCTTTGCTCAATGTCCGGCGCCTATTGTCGGGGTAACCGGTAGCAAAGGCAAGGGTACGACGAGTAGCCTGATTGCTAGCATCCTTCGCGCGTCAGGTCGCACTGTGCATTTAGTCGGTAACATCGGCGTACCTGCCTTGGATGTATTACCTCAAATAGCCAAAAACGACATTGTCGTCTACGAACTAAGCAGCTTTCAATTGTGGGATCTCGAAACGTCGCCACACATAGCTGTCGTTTTAATGATTGAACCTGACCATCTCGATGTGCACGATGATATGGATGAATATGTTAATGCAAAAGCAAATATCCGACGCCATCAGACCTGTGATGATATCTGTATCTATCATCCGACTAACGAATACTCTCGTCGGATTGCGATGATCAATCTGAACGTTCATGGTGCGGACGTGCAGGCTGGGGCAATCGGTCGGTATGCAATCGAGGACGATAATCAGGTATATGTAAAAGACGGGATGTTTATGGCCCGCAATCGCAACATCTGTTCGATAGCAGCACTTCAGCTACCGGGAGTTCATAATATCGAGAATGCCTGTGCCGCGATTAGTGCCGCTTTGAATGTTGGCGGAGTTGAGCCGGATGCTGTCAGGGAGGGTCTTCAAAATTTCACTGGCCTAGCTCATCGACTGAAGCATGTACGCGAGGTTGAAGGGGTCACGTATTATGATGATAGCATCGCAACAACACCAGGGAGTGCGATTGCTGCGATACATGCATTTTCGCAGCCAAAGGTACTCATTCTTGGTGGATCAAGTAAGGGGGCTGATTTTACTGAATTGGCAGAGACCGCGGCTCGGTCGAATGTCAAAGTAGCGATTCTTATTGGCGACGAGGCAAATAAAATCGAGTCCGCACTTCAGCTGGCTGGCGTGAAAAGTGTTAATTTAGGCAGTGACGTTACGATGGATAATGTGGTACTTGCTGCTAGTCAGCAGGCGACTGCCGGTGACGTTGTGATCCTTAGTCCATCGTGTGCCAGCTTTGGTATGTTTAAGAACTACGGTGATCGCGGCGACCAGTTCATCGCAGCCGTGAACGCGCTATAATTTTGCTACAATAATATAATGACGACGAGAAAGGGGAAGTGACCTATGCAGCCACTAACGAAGCGACTTGATACGTTACGCCAATCAATCGCTAGTGCCTACGACCAATTGGCAATCGACGAAAAGGCTGCTCAATTAGCGGCTTTTGAAGATGAGCTTGCTTCTCCTGAGATTTGGAACAATCCAGCCTACGCTCAAGAGAAAAGTAAGCAACTCGCTGCACTGCAGGCGATGGTGCAACCATGGCATATCTTGCGTGGACAGGCTGATGATATGTGCGAACTTATGGAGCTCGGTGATGATAGCTTAGCGACTGAATTCGATACACAAATCAGTGCGCTAGAATTAGAGCTATCGGAACGAAAAAAAGAGCTGCTGTTTAATGGTCCGTACGACGACCACAATGCGATTATCAGGCTGAGTGCTGGCGCTGGCGGAACTGACGCGCAAGATTGGACAGAAATGCTTGAGCGTATGTATTTACGTTGGGCGGAAAAAGCTGGCATGCAAACTTCGATCGTCGAGCGTTCAGCTGCTGACGAGGCGGGCATTAAAAGTAGCGTCATTGAAGTAACTGGTCCGTATTCCTATGGAAAACTCCGTTCAGAAAATGGTGTCCACCGGCTGGTTCGACTTAGTCCCTTTAATAGCGACAATCTGCGCCAAACTAGTTTTGCCTTGGTTGACGTGCTGCCGCAGATCACGGCGCCGGACGAAGTCGTAATCGATGACAAAGATCTAAAAGTAGACGTCTATCGTGCAGGCGGCCATGGTGGTCAGTCGGTTAATACGACGGACAGTGCAGTGCGAATTACACATATCCCAACAAACATCGTAGTAGCTATTCAAAACGAGCGTTCACAGCTCCAGAACAAAGAAACGGCTATGAAGATTTTGCGCTCCAAGCTTGCGCAGCTGCAGTTAGAGCAGCATGCAGAAAGTATTAGTGATCTGCAGGCAAACGAATCAGCTAGCTGGGGTAGTCAGATTCGCAACTATGTTCTGCATCCGTATACGATGGTCAAAGATACGCGCACAAAGCATGAAGACCGTGATGCGAGCGGCGTTTTAGACGGCAAAATTGACGGCTTTATTGACGCTTATCTAGAGGCGAATCTTGGCTAGCGGTGTATAGCATTTCATAGTGCCTATGCTATAATTAACAACAGCAATGATATTACTAGACCGCGTCACCAAATCATACGGTAAAGATATGAAGCCGGCGCTCAACCGCATCAGTTTACATGTCGAGCCAAAAGAGTTCGTTATTTTAGTTGGCACTAGTGGTGCAGGTAAGACAACGTTACTACGACTTCTTACTCGCGAAGAAAAACCAACCAGTGGAAAAATTGTTGTCGGTGGAATTGATTACGATACGTTAAAAGACAAGCATATTCCACTTTTGCGCCGCAAGATCGGGGTTGTTTTCCAGGACTTTAAACTGTTGCCGCAACGAACTGTTTTTGAAAATATCGCTTTTGCCCTAGAGATTGCGGGCATGACAAACCGAGAAATTAAAAACACCGTACCAAAGGTGATCGAACTTGTCGGATTGGCGGGTAAGGAAAAGAACTTCCCACACCAACTATCTGGTGGTGAGCGTCAACGCGTGGCGATTGCGCGTGCTGTTGTACGCCAGCCAAAGATTTTGATTGCTGACGAGCCGACGGGAAACTTGGATCCAAAGCATAGTTGGGATATCGTTCGTCTGCTTGAAAAGATCAACAAATACGGCACAACGGTTTTACTAACAACGCACAACGTCGAAATTGTTAATAAATTGAAACGTCGCGTTGTGACATTAGAGCACGGCAAGATCAGCAGCGACCAGGCGCAGGGGAGTTACAAACAGTAATGGCTAAGCGAAAATTAGATGCAAAAGCGTTTGCACAGCAAAAACGTAAACGTCGACAATTATTAACGTTTGCACGGATGTGCCGATACGGCGTTAATAACTTTAGTCGTAATGCATGGCTAACCGTTGCTGCAACAGCAATTATGACAATCACGCTGCTTGTGGTCTTTACGACATTCGTATCACGTAATGTTTTGATTGATACTGTCGGGGTGATTCGAGATAGCGTCGATATGTCGATATATGTTAAAACCGATATCTCGGACGAGAATATCACTGCGATCGAAAATGGTCTGAAGAGCCTTTCAACAGTCAAGGATGTTCGCTATGTGAGCCCAGATGAAGCCCAAAAAGAATTTGCTAGGGCTAATGCAACAAACTCTGGTGCGCTCGAAGCGCTGAACGAGGCGACAAATCGTTTTCCTGGTACGTACAGCGTCAAGCTAGTAGATATTAACGACACCAAAGAGCTACAGGACTTTGTGAAAAATAACCAAGCTGTTAAGGAAAGTATTGATCCAAATCGTCAGCCATCTTTTGCTGGTGAGCGAAAATCGGCGATTGAAAACATCGGTAGGGCAGTTGGTGTCGCTGAAAAGGCAGGATTGATCGCAAGTATCGTCTTTGTCGCCATATCGTCGTTGATTGTCTTTAATACGATTCGTATGGCAATCTTTAACCGAAAAGACGAAATACAGATGATGAAGTTGATCGGTGCTGACAAAAGCTTTATTCGTGGACCGTTCCTAGTCGAGGCGATGGTATACGGTGCAATCGCTGCGATCATTGCGACGATCTTAGGTCTCGCGCTACTGCAGGCATCTAGTGCGAAACTGCTCGAAGCAGGGGTGAATGTTGATAGTACGCTGGCGTACATGACGACGTACATGCCATTTGTGATGCTTGCAATGATTGTTCTCGGTTGTCTCATCGGCGTTGTGTCGTCTCTATTCGCCACTCAGCGCTACCTCAAGCTGTAATTTACATTACACATTTGATTGACAGCCGATTACGCATATGCTAATATAAGAAGTAATGAAGCAACGGTCCACCACACCAGTTACATCAGGCCTCGTCACCAAGTTCGCGCTTGTCGCAACTGCTGCTATGATGGCCATTGCGACACCTCTTGCGCTCATGCCAAAGGCATCAGCTCGCGATTATCAGGCAGAAATTAATGCCGTTCAAAGTCAGATCGATCAATTTCAAGCTGAAGCTGCTCGACTGAGCGGGCAAGCCAAGACACTAGAAAATGAGTTAGCGCAACTTGCTTCTGAAAAAGCAGGTATCCAGGCGCAGATCGACCTTAGCCAGGCTAAGTATGAAAAACTAATTGCTGACATTAAAGCAAACGAACAAAAGATTGCCGACAACAAAGATGCGCTTGGTGCAACGATTGCCGACATGTATGTTGATGATCGCATTACGCCTATCGAGATGATTGCTAGTAGTAACAATATCGGCGACTATGTCGACAAAGAATCATACCGTTCATCGATCAATGATCAGTTAACGGCAACAATCGATACTATTCGCAAACTTAAAAAAGAACTAGAGCAGCAAAAAGTCGATGTCGAACGTGTGCTCGCTGACCAGAAGAACCAGCGTGAAGCACTTGCCGCCAAGGAAGCTGAACGCCAGCGTTTGATGGAAGAGACAAAGGGTCAAGAGCAAGTTTACCAATCTATGTCAGCGCAGAGTGAAGCAAAGAAGCGCCAACTGCAAAGCGAACAGCAAGCAGCTATCCGCGCAGCCTACAGTAGCGGCGGCGGCGGTAGTGCGGTTGCTGGTGACCCAGCCCGAGGCGGCTACCCAGCTAAGTACGCAAATGCCGACTACTACGCCTACGTTCCAGACGAATGGGGTATGATTGCCCGTCAGTGTGTTAGCTACACAGCATGGAAAGTGCATCAAAAAACCGGTGGCCGCATGCCTTACTGGGGTGGTCGCGGTAACGCAAACCAATGGCCAGGTAATGCAATGGCCGCAGGTATTCCTGTAGATCGCACACCGCGTGCAGGCTCGGTTGCAGTCATGATGGCAGGGCAGTATGGCCACGTCGCCTGGGTAGAATCAGTCAATTCCGATGGCACCGTTAATGTTAGCCAGTATAACGAATTAACATCTGCAGGATGGGGCAATTATAGCGAACGCTACAATGTATCGCCTGGCACGTACGATTACTATATTCACTTCTAAATCGACACAATTGTATAAATGACATAGCGCACCACAACCCTGGTGCGCTATAATCATAAGGAGTATTTTATTTTTAATTGAATAAGGGGAATGCGAGTGTCATCTAATAATAAGTCTATGGCTGCGCCATTGTTGCAGCCTG
>JALRDA010000071.1 GCA_023257145.1 Candidatus Saccharimonadia bacterium
AAAGATTTTGCACTCCTCTCTTTTTTTTACCTTATTTTAGCCGCGATTGATAACACAACCGTTTGCGGCAAGGCCGGCTGCAATAGTCATTTGAATACCGTTACGTCCGCCAGTCAGTATCCACTTGTTCGCTTTTTCGCTAAAATACCCGACAACATACGAACCTGCGCTGCCTGCGGGCAGTGTCGATCGCAGGGTACATGGAAAATTGGCGTGTGTCGTTGAGTCGAGCGTCAGTGTACTCGCGGTATTGTTGTAGGTGCCGCCAAAATAAATATATTTCATTTCGTTGACCGTGCGGTTTTTGAATGGATACGTCAGATTCGGTGATTGAGGGTCGCCAAATGTATCTTTCAGGCCTGATAGTATTCCTCGAACAGACGAGAGTGTTGTTGTCGTCGTTAGGGCTGCAGATGAAGTATTTGCAGTGTGTAGTGCGTTAGGGCAAGTTGTATCTGGGCAGCCTGGCGGATAGTTCCCTGCTGCATCGTAGAATATTTCAAGAGCGTTAATTAAACTAGTGACATCTGAACTGCGCTTGGCGTCGCGTGACTGCATTTGCACCCGCGAGTATGCAACTATGGTTACAGTTGAAATAATGACGATCACAATGATCACAATTAGTAGTTCAACGACGGTAAAGCCCGCTCTATGATGCTTATGCATGATGGAATTGTAGCGCACTTTCGACAATACTAAAAGCTAGGCTGCTTGGTAGGCAATCGATTCGACGCTCGGCACGACAAGTTCAACATCCTGAGCGGTGACAGTCAGCGCGCGATGATCTGATAAGCCGTCGCCTGAAGTGGTAATCTCAGTAAATTCGTATTCTTTCGGCAGCAAGAAATAATCAACTCGCTTGTCCATTGCTGGGTACGTGATGTAAGGCGTTGATGATGAGCAGATATACGCATCCTTCCATAAATCTTGGTGGATATCGATATCGTTCATATTGAAATCGCCGCCCATGATGCGTGTTTCGTCGCGGCTTTTTAGAATCTCAAGGAGTTCGACTAAATGTTCACGAGGAAGGTTCTCGTCATTATCGCTGATTGAAAAGTGAATATTGGCAAACTTAATAATCTTGTCTTTGCATAGAATATCCACTAGCTGAACAATACGTTGATGTTCGTCATGGGGTTGCTGCTTTAAAATAATCGTTTCGCTTTTTAAGATCGGATATTTACTGATTAATCCCAGGCCTTCGCGGTAAGTTTCATACTCGTGACTATCCTGAAGACGTGTAATCGCAGTATTTTCGAAAATGTAGTGCATAGATTTATTAATAAGACTTACCTGATTGTCTGCGTTGATTTGCGGCAAGAATGTTACTTCTTGAAACAGAACGACATCCGGGTTCGTCTGTTTTAAGTAGTCGACTATGTTTGCTTTTCTATGATCCCAGTCGGTGAAGCTTTGAACATTAAGCGAGCTAAATGTTATTTTCATGGGTATAGCATATACCCGTTCGTGAATTTGTGCCACTAAAACCATAAGGATATTCAGACTTCAGCTGCCATCAAACAGAGACCGGCTATAGCACTGAAATAATGATGTAAAAAATATTAAAACAAAAGACCGCGTATCGGCGGCCTATTGTTTTAGTAAAGGTTACTACGGCAACTGCGATAGTACTTCGTTCAGCGCATTGTTGTAGGTACTGACGGTGACACCACTTTGGCTGATTACTTTGGCATGTTCGGCAAAGACGTTTGTGTAACTGTCATACGGGCCTGGGTTGCTGGCCACGCGGTGATAGACAAGGATTAACCAGGTGCTATCAGCTTTGGCTTGAGCGATCCATGTAGCTACCTGGCTGGCGCTAGTAGTGTCGAGGATATTCTGAACGCGCAGGTTGTAGACGTTTAAATTATCCTTCGAGTTATAGCCTTCGTCAACGCTTCGGTGTGAGCGGTAATATTTCTTCACTTCATTTACGACGGTCGAATTATAATCGCCGTATGGTGAGGCAAAGTTAACGACTGGACGGCCAGTAATTGATTCTAGATACTGCTTTGAGTGCTGTAATTCATAGGTCAAGTTTGATGCATTGAGTGTCGTCAAAAACGGGTGCGTGACGGTATGTGAGCAAATTTCGTGGCCACTGTTTTGGAACGCAAGTACGTCGTTGATGACACTTTGTGACATACCCTCAATAAACGATGTGGCGTAGCACTGAGTCGATTTCAGACCATACTGATTCATAATTGGTAGCGCAGTTCGGGCATTGTCTTCGTGGCCGTCATCAAACGTCATCGTGACAAGTGGTCGGCTAAAGCCATTCGGGACGTAGTTGGTTAGGCTATAATCATCGGTTTGTACCCAGCCATTTTGGTTGATGTACATGAACGCTGATGCAGATACGGCACCAGCTGGAACGCTAAACGTGTCGCTGTACTGCTGCCATGAGGTGCTGCTATTAGCGGCTGGTGTTGCCATCGGCATCGAGGTATATAGTTCGGTCCCATCGCTCATGATGAACATTGCAACTGCGTGCGGTTGCACATTTGATTTATACCACGCGCTAAATCGGTATCGCTCACCCGCTTTGATGGTTGTAATTGGATTGAAGTACCATTTTGCATCGCCATCAACGTAATTACTCATCGTTACTTTGACACTTTTTGTGCCTGTTCGGCCATCGTTCATGTACTGGTGTACTGCGGTGTTGTTGCCCCATTTGCTGGCGTTCCAGCTGGCTGGTAGTGAGCCGCTGGCGGTTTCGAGCGAATCGTTAGGGATAGCGATTGATGCTGTTGCTGCTGGCGGCAAAGCTGCTTCAAGAACGATGTCATCAATAGTCAATGTGCCGACGCGGTCGATAACGTGAAAAATCGATGCTTTTGTGACATTCGCTGGTATGGCGAATGTCGTGCTGTAGAGTGCCCAGGCTGTGCTCGCCGGTGCTGACGCTAACTCTTGGTAGCTATAGTTCCCTGCTGCATCCTGGTAGGCTGCGACAACTCGAGTTGGGACGTCTGATTTGTAGTAGTCGCGGTAAAGGTAATTTTTTGTCGCAGTCACATCGATTGCCTCGGCGTACCATTTTGCATCGCCGTCTGTGTACGCGGTGACTTTAACGGTTGCACTACGCGTGCCTGTATGGCCAGTCGTGTCATAGGTAAATAGAGCGGTATTATTACCCCAATTGTTTTTATACCATGCGGCCGGTGCGGTGCCGGTTGAGACTTCGAACGAATCATTTGCGACAAGATTATGCTGATGGTCGCTATGATCATGATCAACTGGCGCCGGCGTTGGAGTCGGTGCTGGCGTAGGATTCGGGGTTGGCGTTGGCGTAGGGGTTGGCGCTGGAGCTGGGGTCGCATTGGTTTCGGCTAAAGTGAAATCATCATATTGAAGCGTGCCCTTTTTCTCGAGGATATGTAGAACGACTACCTTTTTTGCTGTCGCTGGTGTAGTGAATGTGGTTGTTGCCGTCGCCCATGCGGTCCCGCTTGTCGCAGCGATAGTTGGACCAGTCACGTAGCTGAATGCGCCTGCCGCATCGGTATATTGCAGTACGATACGCGTCGTAACGCTCGCTTTGTATGCACTGGTGTAGGTATAAGAAGTATTTGCTTTGATCGCAACTGCATCGTGCATCCACTTTGCATCACCGCTTGTGCGTGATGTCATTGTCACTAGCAGGCTTCGGCTGCCGGTTTTGCTACTATTCGCGTAGCTGAATGTGGTTGTGTTTGTCCCCCATTTGTTTGACACCCAATTTGTAGGTTTGGTTGAGGTCTGGGCTGTTTCGACTGATTGATTTGCGATCAGGTTAGTTCCTGTCGCTAGCGCTGGTAGGCCCGCGATGAGCGTTCCGATCAGCAGTCCGACAACGGACAGATATAGCGCCTTAAGTTTCATAATAAACTCCACATATAGTTACTTTGGTTGCATAATACTACATAATTAATTTTTTGTCAAGTTTATTTTTTGATTAATGATCAGATAGTGCTCATGGTAAAGATTAATATAAAATATACTTGCAAAAATAGCATAAATATAGTAAAATGAGGTGGAATTGAGGAGTTGACGTGTCTTTACAGAGGTTATCTAATAACCCCGGCAATCCCACGCCGCTGTCAATTGGTATATCAAATTGGGAAGAATAGTGTTTTTACGTGCATATCCATGTACGGCAATTCTATTTGCCTCTTAACAAGGAGAATGACTATGGCTTACAATAATGTAACCCCAGCAGTTGCTCCACTTGCTGTTCCAGCTGCATTGCCAGTTACCGGAGCAAGTGACAACCTATTTATCCTTGCTGCAAGCATGCTTGCACTAGGTGTAGTTGTGTATCTAGTTACTCTATTCTTGACACGTAAAAGTGTTCAAGCTAGCGAACTATAAGATATAACAGTTGCAGTATGAAACGACCGCCCGATAATGGCGGTCGTTTTTTGTTATGGCCGTTAATACACGAAAGAACACACCGATCAGGCGTGTTCTTTCGTGTATTAGCGACTTATTTCGCGACGTCAATCAAGGCTTGTTTCGATAACTGGTAGCGACGGCCTGCAGTTGACCAGCCGATGATTTCGTCTTGGAACCGTTTTAGGATCATCACCTCGACAAATGCTGTGACATAGACGCCAATTTCTATCCATCGTAGGAAGTAAAAGTACGGCAAGGCGCCGATTAACATCCAGCGTTTTGCGACTGCCGATGCAAATAGTGCAATAAAGCCGTTCATGATAATGTCCGCAGCGATAGCAACTGGAATAATCAGCCAGTTCCCTGTCACGATGATAATATACGGAAACCACACAAATACGAGCAAGAGGAATAATAGCGTTTGCAGCATCTGAAAACCTAGGCTGAGATCAATACGTTGTCCATGCAGGCCGACGCCGTATTTTTTTACACCCTGGAAAAAGCCTCGCTGCCAGCGCATATTTTGCTTGACGAAATCACCAAGTGTTTGTGGATCCTGGGTAAAGTTAACGGCTTTGGGGATGAATAGGATGTTGCCTAGTTTTTTCCGGTGCACCTGCAAAGTAATATCAAAATCTTCCGTTAGGCTGGATCCGCCAAATTCTAAATCTTTGATAATATCAGTCCGAAAACACGTAATTGGTCCAGGGAAGACAGAGATCATCCCTAAGTGCGACTGGACGCGCCGAGTCACCTGCTGACTGTAGGTATAGGTTAGCGCACGATACGTGCTGATCCAGTTGCCCCGAAGGCTCTGGACAAATCCCACAGCGACAGCGTATTTTTGCGGATCCAGTTTTTTCTTGTAGTGGCGAAAGTAATCTTGCGAAAAAATGCTGTCGGCGTCGGCGATATGAAGCCAAACATAGCGTTCCTCTAGATTAAACGCGTCAATCGCCTTTTTAACGGCTAGCGCCTTGCCGCTGCGTTCGACGGTCAAAACATTTGCCTTGCCAAGCAGCTTCACGGCGATCTCCTCTGTTTTATCAGATGAATTATCATTGACGACATAAATATCTACTTTTGATTGACCTGCAGCGACGGCTGAGCGAATGGTTTCTGCGATGATTAACTCTTCGTTATGTGCAGGTAGAAGTAGTACTAGCTGCTCTTTTTTCTGCGTAATTGCGCCGGTTGACTGCGACTCGGCTACGGCAGGTAGTAGCAATGTCATCGCTGGCGGCAGCGCGGGTGGTAACGGCAGTGACAGAGGAAATGCCGATTGATCAACGGTGGTTGGGCGTTTTGATATCATTGGCGCACTGCTGCGCACTGGTGTCGATAGAATATTGGCGCTGGTAGAGATGCGCGGCGTAATGGCGCCTGATTGGCGGGCAGATGTGATCACTCCCCTGCTAACCGATACCTTGCCGCGAGCCGGTATGCGCAGAGTGGTAGATAGTTGATTTCGAGCTGGTGTACTCATCATAGGTGCATAATACCACAAGATAGCAAAAAAGTCAATGTAAGTATCTAATAATATTCTATTCCAATGCCATTTCCAAAGCCTGTACAGCGGAGGGTATAATAGATACATGAACAAGGGAGTAATGACGACACTGTTAGATGAGCCGTATGTGTGTGTTGATGTCGAAACTGATGGCATGAACTACGTTAACGGACATGTTATTGAAGTGGCGGCAATTAGGGTTGAAAAGGGCGAGATTGTTCGCGAATTTACGACACTGATTAATCCCGGCGGCTCTATTCCCTACTTTATTACCAATCTGACGGGTATTACAACTCATGACGTCCAGGACGCGCCCGCGTTTGCAGACATCGCCGACGAGCTGCTGGACATACTAGACGGGGCGACGTTCGTCGCTCACAACGTGCGATTTGATTATTCGTTCCTAAAACAAGAGTTTCGCCGTGCGGGGATTGATTTTGACCCGAAGCAACTATGTACGGTTAAGTTATCGAGAAAACTCTACCCTGAACAAACTAGTCACAAATTAGCGAGTTTAATTGCTAGACATAATTTTACCTATAGCGCACG
>JALRDA010000029.1 GCA_023257145.1 Candidatus Saccharimonadia bacterium
ATCGACCAAGACGGCTACGTCCTTGTCGCCGCAAACCTAGCTGCATACCCACGGTGCACGATCGTCGATACCAGCCTGGGGCTAGGAAAAGTCTATGACACAGGCGGCTTTGCGCGGCAGCATCCATACGGATTTGACCTGGCGACCGACTGGACAAAAGGGGACGGCATATAAAATGAAAGTGAAAAGGCCGCCATCGCAATGATGGCGGCCTCGCACTTTAGATAGGCAGATCAGTGTCGTCCGAATGAGCTTGTGAGCCGCTGGATCGTGCGCCGCAAACGACAGCGCCATGACACTTTTGTCTGCGAGTGGATGAAGTGCGGCTCGTATTCCCAGCCGTTGCCAGGAGCACGCTCGCCACCACTGTCACCAACGAATCCATTGCTTTTCGCAACGAACTCGGCATTATCTTCAAAACCATCACTCATGACAATCTCTCTTTCTGTATGTGCGATTGATACTATTTCTTCTCGAGGAGGCTGTTGTCATAGACGGTATAGTCTGAACGGTAGACGAGCAAGTACTTGCCATCGATTCGGAATGCGGTTGACTTGGGTACGTCATTGGCAAACGCCTCAACCTGATTGCCAGCATAGACAGCAATCGGTGTTCCATTCTGCGAACGGATCATGAGGGTTTTAGCTTTGCCCTGCCAAAGGTTGCGATGCTTCTCGATGATGTCATTGAGAATCGGCATGCCCGGCTGGTCATTCTGCAGTTCGACCGTGGCGGCCGTGTCTGCAGTGATTTCCGTCAGACCATCCTGTGCGAGAATCATACTAGATCCGACATGAGAAATGTGAGAATCACCGATTGAGATCATCAGCACCTGCGAGTCATTCTTACTACTACTCGTGCCGTCGCTATTGCTAGTTGTGGTGTCAAACTTCGTATCGCGGGTGACCCGGAAGGACGACCCCTTCACCTGATCGATCTTTTGTCCAGTCTGGCTGTACGTCGTCATCGTCGCAGGAACACCCTTAAACGCACGGTTGATTTCTTCACCGAACATCGCACCAGCGGCGCAGCTCGACAGTAACAGTGCCACAACGACACCAATCGCCATCACAACGATAGCTTTGACTTTGTTCATCAACACTCCTGAAGATAGGAAATAATTACCATATCATCATCACAATGATATCCGTATTATTATAGCATATTATCATGATTATTACAATCTAGTACACTATGCTACAATAATAGCAAGTAGGACAGCGGCTCTATCAAATGAGCGTCCATTGCGGCTACGAATTATTACTTATTAATAGTTCGGGGCCGCTTTTCTTTTTCAGAAAAATAGCGCCTCGGGCTAACAAGAGGAGTTGGTCAATGATCAATTACAGCCCAAGATTAGATAAAGCAATGCGTATTGCAGCAATCGCGCACAGCGAACAAAAACGAAAGGGAACTACCATTCCATATATCGTCCATCCATTTGCCGTTATGTATATTGCTAGCGGTGTTACCGATGACGAGGATACATTAATCGCATGTTTATTTCAT
>JALRDA010000130.1 GCA_023257145.1 Candidatus Saccharimonadia bacterium
AAAATACATTCCGTAAAATGGCTAGGAAAAAGAAAGAGCCCGGGAAAGGCTCAGTAGATTCCTACGAACTCTTTCTCCGGACCCGTTATAGCCCTCATTACCAAACTTAGACTTCAGCGACGCCGAAGCAGCTTCGCAGAATAGCAACAGTTGATGCCAGTGAAACGCATGGCTGAATTGATTCTGACTGCTGTTCGACAAGCAGCGATATTGCCTTGCTTGGATTACGCTGCTCGAGGTAGTGCAGTGCGTTGCTTTCCCGGCACAATACTCGCGACACCGTGCGACGATCAGCAAGGCTAACGTCACTCGGCAAGATTCCATACGTGCGTTCCACCATGCTTTCAATCGCTAGGTTACGCTCAGCGATTCGTTTGCCGATCTTCTTGTCACCTTTTTTCCATACGTGATCATTTACAGACATCGTCGTCACCCCAGAATTAGTCGGTATGATTGCTTTTTGATGTGCACGGATCTAGCAAGTAGAATCGTACTGGATATAGGATATTCCTGGATGCTTGAAAAAGCAATAGTTAGATAGATATAGAAAGGCCCGCCAGGCGGGCACCTTACTAAACGTTACGTCTAGCGGGCCTTTCTGACGGGCTATTTGCGCCGATGGCGCAGATTTGACCACACTTTCTCTAGTTGAAGCTTGATCAATATCCACAAACTGCTCGTGGAGTGTCCATTGACCATTTTGTATTGCCACTCCCTCTGGGCGCGAGACGTATAGTCCTGCTGGGACCGTGACATCTTGATATCTCCGCGTCCGTATCGGTGATGGAGTAGGTACATTTCGATTTCCTGAACCGTTATCCGACCATCCTTTGTGTCGGTGTAAATTGTCGGAATCGAGTTATTAAGCTCGTCCAGCAACACCGACCTGTCATCAGGTGACAAGCCTTCGCTTCCGATGTCCTTGTCTTTGAAGTGACTGATCGCCGCTCCATGTTTAAAAAAGTGGTCGATCGCTTCCCTGTCGGAGAGCACCGTTACGTCAATCAGCCTGCGCGGCATAGGTTAAAACCTTCCCTGGTTCAAAGGCATGCCGTCCAAAGACAGCTCACCTGCTATACGTACTTCACGGCGAAATGCCAGGATTCCCAACAATTGCGGAATGTCGGCCGGGCAACGTCCAAATGCAACACGCAAAGCAGCGTGCAATTTCACTGGGTCGTTTTCGGCAGCTTTAAGTTCGGGATTTTCGATGACATGCATGCCAATTTGAATTTTGGCGTAGCGTTGAACAACTCTGCTTTGGATCTGAGAAATTAACTCTTTCTCATCAACTTTTGTTTCGAGCGTGGTGGTAATTTGAAGTACTTCCCGTCTATCAATGACTTTACATAAAGTCGGAATGGTTGTATGAATAGATAAATATACGTTATCATAATTTCAGTAAAAAAGCAATACCCCGCTCTACCGAACGGGGTATAGTGCTTATATTGTCAGCTACCTAAGCAGCTAGTTCTAGGTCTTCAGCGATTTCGCTGACCATATCTTCATCATCGGTCACATCAGCTGGAGCGCCTGTTCCAACTGGGATCTTGCGCCCGATGATAACGTTTTCTTTTAGACCATGTAGGCGGTCAGCGCGGCCACTAACAGCAGCGTTGATCAACACACGAGTTGTGTCCTGGAATGATGCAGCTGATAGCCAGCTATCGCTCCAGATCGACACCTTGGTGATACCAAGGAGCAACTGAGTGTACCCTACAAGTTCTTTACCTTCACGTGCTAGTTCAGCGTTCGCCTCAACAACAGACGCCTTTGAAACGATGTCGCCCGTAACGAATGCACTATCGCCTGGCTCTTCGATCTGAACACGGCTGAACATTTGGCGCACGATAATCTCAAGGTGCTTGTCGGCAACGTCTTGACCCTGTGCGGCATAGATGCGCAACACTTCATTAATAATGTAACGCTGAGTTGCTTCAGTACCCTTAAGGCGCATCAAGTCATGGAGATTCAATGAACCAATCGTCAAACGATC
>JALRDA010000033.1 GCA_023257145.1 Candidatus Saccharimonadia bacterium
TCTATCACGTTGTCCGTCGCAGGTTGGCGAAGAATAGATCGCAATGGCTCAACCTCAATCTCTTGGTCAAGTGTATAGCCCACCATCGGCAGCTGCGACCCGATCGATATAGTCCGTTGACGCAGACGATGAATTGCATCAATATCAGCATCGATTGTCGTGAATAGTGCTATTGTCTCCATATTGTCAGCTACAGCACCCAGATGATTGCGAACATCACTATTACTAGCTACGGGCAGATGACACAATCCCTCATAGCGTGCCAGCAGACCACCCTGCACCTCCTGCAGCGATGTCGCAATACTAATGCTTGTATCTACATCATACAGTGAGCTGGCACTAATAAACATCGCCCTACTTCCTAAATGTTTTTGCAGGAAATAATCAACAGCATTATCGTCGCACTGCTCGCCCGCAATTGCCCTCAATGTTTGCGAAGGGGTGTCGGTTGTGACCAAATGTAAACGTCGTTCCATATATAAAATCAGTATACGCTATAACTGTAAAGGTATCATAGCAGGACGATAATAGACAGGTTTATCCTTTGTACTGCGCTCCTTGCTATATGCGTATCCATGGGCACTAAAATCTGCAATCGCATCCAATGAATCAATTTTATTATCGATCACCCATCGCCCCATAACACCTCGCATCATTTTATTGTAAATAGCGACCTGCTCTTCTTTGCCATTGGGTTTCTTATCTATAAATGCAGGAGTAACCACCCGCGTGTTTTTAGCCAGGTATGGCGTGATTGTCCGTGCATACTCGTAGGACGACAACATCAAAACCTGCCCATTTGCGTGCATATCAACATACCGGCCAAGTTTGTCAGCCCAAAACTCATAAAGATTTTTCGCCGGAGGTACAGCCAGCTTTGCCTTCATTTCCAGTCGATACGGTGAAATTAAATCATACGGTCGAACCAACCCATACAGGCCGCTCGGCACAACCACATGCTCCTGCGCAAATGTCGCTGCGTCCGCTGTCATTGATTGTGCCTGCACACCCTTAAATACATCACCGTTATAGGCCCAAAACGCCTGCTTAGTCACCTGCTCTTCAAGCATAGCTTGCGTTTTTTCCGCCAAATCAACACTCACATTCATCAGCTGGACAATTTGCTGACGAGAATATCCAAACAGGACTGACCGCAACTGAGCAGCCTCATCGGAAAACAGCGGCGTCGTTGCCGATGCAAAATCGGGTGCAGATGTCACAAAGTCCATCGTTTTTGACGGCGTTAATATTGTCAGCATTAGGCCGTGGCAATTTTATTATTCATCAGGACATCGTACCCATCAGTCACCTCGTCAGCACGACTAATACCCAGCGTGTCAAATACCGCCCACAGTTCGTCGACGATCACCTGGTAGTCTACATCGTCTGAGGTCAGTTTTTCCGCTTCAATAAACGTCCCTAGCGATTCGACAGAGTCCAGGCAAATCTCAATATCTCCAAGCTGCGCCTTTTGCCGAGTTTTTGTTAAATCTGAAAATAATTCGAAATCAAGATGAGCGATAATACTCTCAAGCTCAGCCGCATCCGCGACTTCCGTCTCGTGCTCGATACTGTCTAATTGATTGGTAATTGATTTTTTTAACGTAAAGACGTGCTTAGTGACGCCGCTCTTTGTTTCGGTTCTGATTCGTAGCCACGGCGCCGTATTTTCAATCGCTCCGTCAACGCCCGCTGGACCATATACACGATCACGCTGCGTTACGGGCGAAGTGACTGCAATATTTCGCGTCGACAATATATCAATAATTGCTTGAATCGATTGCACTGTTGCTTTAATTTCTATTTCTCGCATATGTACCCTTACGCTATAGCTTAAATAATTTTTTGTGCTGGCCCGTCTTTAAAATGCACTTCATCAAAAAGTACGAGATTGGCTGGCGTGAGTTTATAGAGTTGATGCTTATTTTTACCTGCAATAAATCGCTGATGAAAGTCTTGTCCAGCACCATCATATTTTTTCATATACATGGCCAAGATTTTTTCTACGACATCACTATCGTTGACAATTTCGACTCTTCCCGACGCCTGAATACCTATGACAGGTATATCTTGCTTAACAGCGATAGCAGCAGCAACCTCTGGGTTAGCGGCCACCTCTTGACTATGGCGCCGTTCGGGGATACTTAGCCAATATAAATTGAGGTCTTCGTCTGCAACAAAATATACCGTAGAAATCCATGGCGTATTGTTGTTACTCGTTGCCAGCTGCATCACTTGCCCTAGCGCCAAGAATTCGTCAGCATACTGTTCCGCAGTACGAGGAGTTTGCTCACCGACATATACAGGTCCAATATCACCATTCTCACGAGCCTTGTTTGCCCATTCATCGGCCATCTCGTTACCAATGTCACCTTCGTGGCCACGTACCCACGTAAGCGTTGCTTTTGACTGTTTGTAGAGCGGGTATACTTCCCTAACGATATCAAGGTTTTTTATTTCACCACCTGGCTTCTTCCAACCCTTCGCTTCCCAGCTTGGTGCCCATTTTGTGATGACATTAATCCAAAATTCACTGTCCGTAAAAATTTCACATTGCTCGCCACTTGCATCTGTCAACGCGGCTAGAATCGCTTTACCCTCCATGCGAATGTTGGTCGTCGAGCCTTCTTCACTTCCTAAAATATGCGGTTGTAGTTCTTTTATTACCGAAAACCCGCCAGGGCCGGGATTTGGACTTGCGCT
>JALRDA010000056.1 GCA_023257145.1 Candidatus Saccharimonadia bacterium
AGAGCCATATGATGTCGCTGTGATTGACCGAATGCTACCTGGACAGCACGACGGCATATCAATCATCAAAGCTATGCGCGACGCAAAAATTCACACACCAGTACTACTTCTCACCGCACTTGGTAGCATCAGCGACCGCACAACAGGCCTAGATAGTGGCGCCGATGACTCTTTAGTAAAACCGTTTGCACTTGAAGAGTTGCTTGCACGTGTCCGCGCACTTCTTCGACGACCTGCAGAACAGCACGCAACTATCCTCACCGCCGGCGATCTATCGCTTAATACCGTCACCTTTGAAGTCAAACGCGCCGGACAACAAATTCAACTGACAGGCAAAGAGTTTGCTTTGCTTGAGTTTTTGATGCGCAACCCAAACCGTCCACTTCCTAAGAGCACCATCATTTCGCATGTATGGGACTACGATGCCGATGTGTTGCCGAACACTGTTGAGGTCTATGTCAAATATCTACGCAACAAGGTCGACCAACCGTTCGGCAAACCACTCATCCATACGATTCGCGGATTTGGCTATAAACTGCAAGCAGACGAGTAGCTGGCGACAATGTTTAAATCAGCGACGCTTAAATTGACGGTATGGTATGTGATTATTCTTATTTCGATCAGCCTGTTATTTAGTATCGTTATTTATTCGATCGCACTGTCTGAGGTGAATGCTCGTTTAACAAACTTCCAACAAACGTCGCCGCAATCATTCCCGGGCGACTCTTCGTTATTCAATATCATCCGTGAAGCGCAAATACACGAAGCCGAAAATAGTTTAATCGGATCATTAGTGATCACAAACTTGGTGATTTGGGTCGCTGGAGGCGTCGGAAGCTATCATCTAGCACGGCGCACTCTGCGCCCAATTGAAGAAGCTCACGAAGCACAGTCCCGGTTTACGAGTGACGCCAGCCACGAACTACGCACGCCACTTGCAAGCATGAAAGTAGAGCTAGAGGTCGCAATGCGCGATCCTAAATTAAGCAAAGATGAAATGCGCGAGCTGCTCGAAAGCAACCTCGAGGAAGTGAACCGGCTTACGAAACTATCGCACACACTGTTACAGCTTTCGCGCCTAGAGCATGAAAATATTGTCCGTGAAAAAGTAAACCTCGATATACTGTCGCAGACAATTGTCGAGCGCTTCAATAAAATCAGTCCACGCATTGTCGTCCATAACAAGCGCAAATTACAGGTCTTCGCTAACGAATCTAACGTCGAAGAGTTGCTGACAATTCTACTTGATAACGCCCTAAAGTACAGCCCCGCTAATTCAACTGTCGATTTGACACTTATCAAACAGCGTCAAATGTCCGGCTTTAAAGTGGTTAATGCAGGCGAGGGGATTTCAGCCGAAGCGCTGCCGCATATTTTTAACCGATTCTATCGTGCCGACGCTTCACGCACTGGTAGCGCCAAAAGAGGCTACGGACTAGGACTATCGCTCGCAAAAAAGATCGTAGAATTGCACGGCGGCGAGCTGACCGTCAGTAGTGCCGTCAACCAAGACACGACATTCCAAGTCTTGCTGCCAAACTTCAATAGCGTACAAGCAAAACTTCCACATATGTCGCTTCCTAAAAAGCTTATGTAATTATTGCAACATAATCGCGATTCTAAGTATCGCTTCAGTATTGGGTGACATACTGATAGCAATAACGAACACCCCGACAGAAGAAATCTACAATTCTTCACGTCAGTTCGTTATATAAAAAGACAAATGGAGGACACTATTATGGAAACAACTCGAATGATTTTTCTTAGCAAACGTGGCATGAAGGAGCTTAAGAAACAAATTGAAAACCTCGAATCAGACCGCAAGGACACACTTGCGAACCTGCGCGAGATCGACAAAACTGAAAGTCACGACGAGCGTCTTGCTCGCGTTGAAAAACTCGCCAGCCTTGAGATTATCGACAAGGAGCTCGCACTAAAGAAAGAGTCGCTACAAATCGCTAAACCACTCCCACGAAAGCGTGATGCGCTCAAGGTTGCACTTGGGTCAATCGTTGAACTGCTTGATACAAACGGCCGCATTATCAAATACACGCTTGTCGACAGCCTTGAAGCCAACCCAAGTGATGGACGAATTTCAATCAAGAGCCCGCTCGGTCAAAACCTTGTCGGCAAACAAATTCGTGATGTGGTTGAATGGACAGCCGGTATCGGCCAAAAGAGGCTAGAACTCGTCGCCATTCATTAGTCATTAGGATTGCTAAATACCGCGTCGTGACCACCGCACCACGACGCGGTTTATTTTAGTTTGCAAATCTCAGCTACTGACGATCAATTTTTGATATAATAACGCTAATGTTTAATCTTCTTCACAAAAAATCTTCTCACACACCCGCCGTCTTCATCGATAGCTTTTCTGATGTCTTAACTAATCAGCTGTCAGTTATCGATATCTGGCAACAGTCCCGCAGCATCAGCTCGATAGGGGACGTACTGTCCAAGTCACTCGACAACCCATCCAATCCACTTGATGCAGCATTGATCAATTACACCAACAAACACGGACTATCGCTTCCGCAACACCAGCCATACAAAACACTTGCGTTTGATCCGCATGTAGGCATTAGTGGCAATATATGGCATCACGGTGAATATTATCTACCAGCAATAAAAGGGACACCAGAAAGTATTTTAGAATACTGCGATATTTCGGATAATGAACGAGAGTCGATCATGGTTCAGCTACACAAAATGTCCGCCATGGGCAGCACGGTCATTGCTATTGCTACTGGTTTACTCCAGCGCCCGATTAGCGACCTAGGGCAACTAACCGCAAACGAAAAGCTAACATTCATCGGTTTTGTCAGTTTACAAATTTCCGCATCACCCGAAGCAAAGCGATTACTTTCTGGCGCTGCAATTAACGCACATTACGCAACAGGGCAGCATCCAGCGGCGGCATTGATCCTAGCAAAAGAACTTGGTATCAGTAGTAGCCCAGGAGACATATTCGATGCACGACGACTAGATGTCATGACCGCAGCTGAAATTCAGAAAGCCGCTGCTACAGTAAAGATATTCGCCCGGGCGACACCAGAGCGTAAAGATCATATTTTTGATGCACTACGAGCAGGTAATAAAGACGTCAAGCGCGTATCTTCACTCGTAGACTTACAGAAGCTACTAGCAAAATAGCCCCCTGATATGCTATACTAATCCATGTTTTGGATTGCAAAATCAAAAACAATACACGACACAATGGGGTGTCGCCAAGTGGTAAGGCACCAGTTTTTGGTACTGGCATTCGGGGGTTCGAATCCCTCCACCCCAGCCATGAAAAAAGACTTAGGTCATTTGATCTAAGTCTTTTTTCTATGTTCGGACTGGGATTCAAGCACCCAAGTGCGCATTCGGGGGGCGAAAACTGCCAGTGGCAGTTTGAGGGAAATCTTCCGATGATGATTAATCGTCAATCGTGAAGTTTCGGGGTCGCAGAACGTGACCGAATCCCTCCACCACAGCCAAGATGATTACGATTAAAAAAATCAGCTATGGGTCTTTTTTGATATGATAATTGAATGACGGCGACAAACAAAGAAAAAATAATTAACCTCCTTGCTTTTGGAGCATTCATGCTGGTGACAACGCCCCTCCTTCCTCCTGTTGCACGGTACATAATCGCCTACATATCTAAAGGGTGTGGGCCATCCACACCTCAGCGCTACTGTGAATTCGAAGAGGGCATAAAGCTCATGCAACTCGCTTCATACGTGACAATCTCGTGGGTCGTAATTGGAGGCGTACTTTTTATTGCTGGGATTATTATATTTTTCATCTCACGCAAGAAACAAAAATAGTGCAGTTTTCCTGAAGAATATCCACCAACCACACCCATACACTGGCAATATCAATTTCCGCGTTGCGGAGGCATCTTGAATGAGTTAGACTACAACAATGAAGAAAGACACACAATTAGTAGCACCCGTCATCGGCATATTTACTGTAGTTATTGCACAAATAATTTTCAATAATCTCGTAAGGAACATCTGGATCAACCTACTATTTGGCATCATCGCAAGCATCATCCTTAGCTTTGTTTTGTATTCAGTCTTGAAGAAACAAAAATAGCATACCTAAAATCAACATACATACCCACCCAATATAGCAAACCGTATCAAAATACTTATGCTATGATTTATTAATGAATCTCGCGATCCTTATGGCGCTTGCCGCAATAATAATAGGCGTACAGCTGTCGTCGTATATGCGACGTATTGGTATGCCCAAAAAAGATAGAATTGGATTTGCACTAATTATATTTTCACTCTTCGCACTTGCGTGGCTGGCGGTCCAAGGCTTAGGCATGATCAATATGCGCATTTGAACCACATCCAAGGTATGAATTAATTTACTATACAAAATATAGC
>JALRDA010000096.1 GCA_023257145.1 Candidatus Saccharimonadia bacterium
AGATCCCACGGTTCAAACACGATATTTTTCTCACCAGGAATGATTCCGAGCTGGCGGTCGATCTTATCCCAATTAATAGTAGCCTTATCGCCGTCAATAGTCAGTGCTTCGGAAAGTGATTCAGCAGGGATACACGCTGCAATATTAACCTGTGCGCCAGGAAGTTCCGTCTTTGGCGTCTTATCGTTTTCATCAAGAAGAATAACCTCTTGACCGGTTAATGTTTTTAATTTATATTCCTGACCTACGCTGATGTCCATAGTTGCACTAACGACCGCCTTACCTTCACCGCTATCACTTAGACAATCGCCAATACCAATAAGCGATGCGTCAAGTTTTGCTTCAGGCCCCGCTTCTGGAGCTGGCGCAGATTCGATCGGCCCAGAAGCTGCATTGATTTCATTAGGAGCGCCAGCTGATAAATCCGCCTCAGACTGATTTTGAGCGAAACCAGGGATAGATGTAGGTATATTACCTGTCGCAGCAGCCACTCCGCCACCAACCAGTACAGTAGCAACACTCGCACTGCCAATTAGCATTACGCGACGGCTTGGTCGCTTAAACTTTCGTCTTTTTTCAACCGCCGGAGGCAATATAGCTACATCACTAAGGTCTTCTTCACTTTTTGAAACCGCAACTATACTAGGCATTTCATTAGGCAAAGAACGCAAGAAATGAGCTCTGTCGTCGGGTGTTAAATGACTAAGATCAAGACTGTCTCCAATTCCATCTACATCGATCACCTCTGGAACACGAGGTGCTTGAATCTCTACAGCAGATTGGCTATACACCGGCTTAGGCTCGTACCCAGGGACATGACCCTGGGTATTTAATATTTGATCAACAATCATTGTCGCTTCACGATCCAATACTGAATGCTGCGTTTCCTTTTCCACAAGCTTCGCTCGTACCATCTGCAATAGCTGATCGCTTCTTTCAGATAACTGACCGTCAGCAGGCCTTAATTGTTCGCTCATTTATTTATCTCCAATATTACTTAAACTTGTCAAATCATTAATCATTCGACCGAATGAATCTGCAATGTCAGTGGCGGACTGGGCACTTTTGCCAATTTCGACTGGAAGTTGCGCCACATCTTCGATAACATTTGGCATTTTACCGCTATGACTTAGTGTAGTAACCGAATCTATAGCAACAAATGACCCTGTAAGTGCCGCAGATAGCATGATCGCCTGTCCAAAACGCTGATGACGCAAACGTTTCTTTGATTTACGCTCGGGCATTACTACTCTGCCAGGATATTCAATTGGTTTACCTTGCCAGACATCACTCGTATCTTCAGCAAACGCACTCTGTTCGGCCCCTATAGTCGATGGCGCATTTTGAGGTGGTTCTGGAATTGCATACGAGTACTCACGACCGTCACTCACTTTTTGATAGTTGAATTTGCCAGTATCTATGTCACGAGTGACAACAATACGAGATGTATTGAGCGCATCTGCTCCAAACTCGCGGTTACTAATTCGATTTCGGTCGTTCATCTTCGCCTCGTATAACGCTTTGCGGTAATTTACATTCGCCAATTGATCCTGCATCAAGCTTTCGACCTTGCTCTTGCATCTTCTTAATCTGAACATCTAAATCAGATTGTCCCGTGATTGCAACCTCGCCCTTACTCCCGACCTTGAACACAACTTCGACCGTTTCATTCTCAGTGCGCCGTAGATCATCGGCGATCAGCTGCTTCATTTCGTCTTTTGCCGCCTCAAATACCAACGGACCACACTTTGAATTAATGGTATACAAGGCCATTCGCTGCGCATCTTGCACCAACTCGCTTTTCTTGGCATTCTCCTTCTGGACAGAATCGCCATTAACGCCAAGCGCACGATTAATGTCGTCGCTCGCATTATTAATAAATTCAATAATATTGCCCGTTGGTGTCATTAAAGCCTGTATAGACATATCTTGCTTAGTACAAACCCTAATATCCGCTGGATCAATCTCTACCTTAAGATGTCGCTTATCCGAGTTAGAATATGTCGTCTCTTCAATTTTTTTTGATTTTGAATCAAAACACAACGCACCTACAACCCCATAGTCGTCAACTCTCATTCCCGCTTCAATATCCGGCAATGGCACCCCGAATGGACCTGTTCGTTTTATGACATCCGATGCTGACGCGCCATCAGCCTCTGCAGTAAAACCTATTACTTCTTGCCTAGAAAATTTGTAGTCAATAGATGTCACGGTCGCCTCAGCCCCTTTTGCGGTCTTTTCCACCACCTCACTTGCGCCCACGTTATGAACCCCCGAGATAACGCCGGCAAGTGAACCGATAGCCAGCCCACCAACTAGAAGATTTCTATTCCATTTACTGCGTTGGATATGTAAATTTGTTTCATTTACTGTAGCGACAGCATGATCAGTAATCTGATCTATATTCAGTCCTGGCGTTGCATTTTTATTACGGCGTTCCATATACTGCACTCCTTTTAACAAAGAAGGTTGGGGTCGTTAAGTTGTCCGCATGCGGATTATCATCCTTTGGTAATCTTCAAAAGGAATAAGGACTAGTACGCACCAATAGCACGATAATCCCTGCATTAACACCAACCAACTTATATTTGTTGTGATAATATACTCATTATCACCAGATGTCAATAAAATAGCGTCGTTTTGGTAAAAATTACACTACATTTAGCGTAATATTCAGTGAAATATATTACAATTTTAAGCTTTTAGGCCACGACCGTTGCGGTCTGCTTCGCATTCTGTCGGCATGTATCTGTATGAAACAACAGATCAGGGTTCTGCTTGCAGTGCAAACAAATAAGCACAAGGTCGTTACAATTCGCCCACGCACAGTTTTCAAAATTATTCGTCGGGCCACCACAATGAGTACATTCACCGATTACTTTGGCGTGGTCACTAAAATCGACAGTCATGCGATCATCAAACACGCGCAGACTGCCTTCCCATAGGCCATCGTCGCCGTATGCTTCGCCGTATTTAACAATACCGCCGTCAATTTGATAGACATCTTTAAAGCCGCGCTTCTTCATCATGGCGCTAATGACCTCGCAGCGAATGCCACCCGTACAATACGTGACAATCTTTTTGTCTTTGATGTCATCATATTTGTCGCTTTCAAGCTCGGCAATAAAATCACGTGAAGTGTTTGTGTTCGGCACAACTGCGTTTTTAAACTTGCCAATTTTAGCTTCGTGCTCGTTGCGGCCATCAAAAAACACC
>JALRDA010000042.1 GCA_023257145.1 Candidatus Saccharimonadia bacterium
TACGCGTATTTGACTGAGCAGTATTCTGCATAATATTCCTCGTTTCTTTCTCTAGTATACAATCTATCCCGTAAGAGTTACCAGCTAAACGGTGTTTTCTGACCGTTGACTACGGCTTGTCCGCCACGCATCTGTTGATCCAGTGGTGCCCCAGCCGGAGTCGACGCGCCAACCGTTACTTCAGCATACTGTGCGTAGCTGTTTAGTAAAGTATCGTCTGACTTAGCCATGCGGAAACAATATGTTTTTCCATCCATTTCTGGACTTGCCTTAAGTGCATATTCCCACATCCCATTTTCACCACTTTGAAGTGCTGTGCGAACCGTGAACGACGGATTTGCGCTGAACGTCTGTGGCACTACCATGCCGCTGACCGACACCGGGTCGCCAGCTCTTGCGGTAATAGCTCCTTCATCCGTTGCCGTAGTGCCTGGTGTCAAGTTGAAGTTGTCAAAAACGGCAAACGTTGTCGATGTACTAGTGGGGCCAAGGTCGGTATAAATAGACGCTCTCATAGATGTAATACTCGGAATGCCGAAGGTTTTTTGACGCTGAATCGTCCATGTGGCATTATCCGGTGACGTCTCCCAGTAAATCGTGCCGGCATTTTCGCGTATACGGACAAATTTATGTGTAGTTAAACTGAAAGCGATAGCCGTGCCACTATTGACCGTGCCATCAACATACTCAAGAAACTCAAGCGAATTGCCTACCTGCGCGATCTTAAAGGAGTTATTGCTATTGGTAGAGTCGATAAGCGCCAATCCCATCACATTATCCCCATTGCCCGCACTCGGTTTTTGTCGCAGCTCAACGCTTGCGCTCGCACCTGTCATATTATGAACGCTGTTACTAAGCAAGAAGCCTTCATGAGTAGCATCCAGCCAAAGTTCCAATGTTCCGCCTGTACTAACAGTTGCAGCTCCGTTCGCATACCCTCCGGACCATTTCGTCGTATCGGCCACCGCGAAGTCATCTACGAGCGATGAGCCAACTGCTTCACTGTCAAAAATCGAACTTATGTCACTATATGTCGTTGAGCTGCAAGTGGACGCTTTTACGCCCGCCTGGAGTTTGAATGATTCAGTTGTCAGCGTAGTAGATTGCGTTTGGCGCATTAGTTGTCGCAGTCGGAAAGATGTACCTGTCGGCACGTTCGCCGGAGTGTTTTGCGCCGCAAGCTCTACACCATCTGAATCGTAAAATCGATAGGATGACTGCTCAGTCAAGCTAGGAATGGAGGCACCTTTTATACTTAGTGATATTGCCGCACCAGACGTCACACTGGTAGTCGTCGTTAAAAATCCCTTCAGCCCTGACGGATTAGACGTAGTAAGAGACTGTCTGGCAGCCATCATACTGAGCTTATTGTCCGTTTGCATGTCACTGATTTCCAGCATCCAGGCGTTGTTTGATGACCACGTCGTACCGAGGTTCTGAATGGGATTAATGGCGATAGCCGACAGTAGCAGGTCGTTGCCAGCGTGCGGAAATACACCAGGCGCCGCATGCTTGGTATCAGAGGCCGGCGTCATGTAGCGCGTAACTTTCGGTATCGTGGAGACATCCGCACCTTGTACGCTTATTATGTCAATTCGGGTGTTTGCATTAGCAGACGCAGCGTAACTATAGGAGGCAGGTTCGGCGGCGCCAGCGGTCTTCGTACCAACTTTTACATGCAGCTGATTCGGCCCCTGATCAAGCCAGCCGATTTCCGTAAACCCAGCGGGTAAATTCATGTCAGTCATAAGTCCGTTATCTGCTGATAGTATGGCTATAATTAGGTCGCCCTGCTGATAACTTGGCGTTGCAACGGATTTATTAGCTATAGCACTTGACTGATTCGCTGATGATATAGCACGCATTGCGGGATTTGTACTCGTAGCCGGTATGGAGGCTACCGTCGGCGTTCTTGTGATGTCGGTATACGCACTGTCGATTCGTATATCGTCGACATTTCTAGCCGCCCGGTTGTCAGTACCCTGTACGGTTCGTGTGAAAGTAATCCTTAGGCCATCAATATCAGCTTTGTTCCATAATCCGGTAAATTCAATAGTTTGCCAACTACACTGTGAACTGTTAACTGCTGGTTTAAACATCGCACCAGCAATCGTCGCTCCACCTATCGTTATACTGGGAGCAATATCGTCAACGATTGTTCCCGCTGCCGTAGTGGCATTTATGCATACATTCAAAGTAATCCCGGTTGCATCGTAAGTACCCGCCACCGTAGTCATGTCGTACGTTACCGATGTTTCCCCGGTGGCTGTGCCGGTATTGATATATAGCCCGTCCAAAGTTTGACCTTCGTCAATACGAGTGTAATCAAGCGTACCGGTCCAGGTCGCCCCACTAACGAGCGAGTTCGGTACCACCTGCGACGATACGTCACTCATCCCTTTGATTGCAAGTGAGTACGACAGTCCCGGATTAGCACTCGAAGCGGATGCCATGAAGGTGCGAACGCCTGCATCACCTCCGTTGCTTAGCGCTTCATGCGCTACGGTCATGGACATTTCAGATCCATATTGCTGGTCAACTAGTTCTGTCATACCAAGGGCCGGCGTCCAGCTATTCGTCCCTAATATCGCCGGATTAGTAGAGTCCAGAGCGACGGTAGATAACAGCAAATCACTACTCCCTTTTGGAGCAACTTTTGGTGCTATATGCGACGTCGTGGATGCGGACGTATTTGTCTTTGATATAATCGGCTGCGCCGATGTATCCGCATTTTGAATACTAATCAGGCTTGCCATAGCGTCTGATCCAGTTGGGACAGTGAGTGAATAGGCCGATGGCTCCGAGGAAGTGGCAACTTTTGTTCCCACTAAGTAGTGCAGTCGTCCTGTCCCGAGGCTATTACGGCCAATTTCCGTAAATCCGGTCGGCAGAACCGTTCCCGTATGATCACCAGCATCAGCTGAAAGTATCAATACCAGAAGATCACCAGCTTGAGTCGTTGGTCGACTCACCTGTTTGCCTGAGACACCCTTGTCTATCGTGACGGACACTTGGTCGCGCACCAGTGGTGCCGCATGAGTGGCGTGTGCAGGCTTCGCCTGGTTGAAAACAAGACTAGCCACGCCGACAGCAGCGATCAGTAGCAATACAGCTGCATAGACCAGCACGCTGTATCTATTAAATAGCCTCTTTTTAATAGAAAATGCCAGTGCTTTGCGAGAACTACGTTTGTACATTAAAATTTACCACGGTACGTAAATTTAATATCCGCAACTCTAACTGACTCATTATTTATCGCCGATAATTTAATCTTGAAAATAACAAATGCATTAGCCGGGGTGGATGCACAGTTCGTCCCTAAAGGATTGGCGACTGTCGCAAAAGTAAATTCAGGCGATGACGCATCTACGAAACTGCCATCAATCGAACTACACAGTACTCCACCTTCGTTATACATACTTAAATCTACCTTCTGGCCAGTACCGTACGTACTTGATTGAGCGTCCAGAACTAAGTTCGTCATCGAACCGGTATCGTAGTCCGATGGAAGCTGATATTTTACGTAAATATCATAGTCCTGTAGCGTCGCCTGTGTCGTCGTCCACTTGTAATAATTAAAATTCAATCCATCGACTGCGCAAGCATCCGTATTTATATTCAATGCACTGGCAGACGAGCAAAAATCGCTACTGAGACTGCCGTTATTATTCGTGCCGTCACCTTGGAATGTCGCCCCGGCGTATTCCGGCACTAATGTTACTGTTTTAGTACTTCGTGCATTACCGCTCAGTTTGATGCCGTTAAGAGAAAGTTCGACATTATTCGTCGCACTGCCGACACTGACCTTCATATTGGTCGTGTCAGCTGCAAACAGGTTATCGCCGTTGGTGTTTTGAATGCCAAATGCGTTGACTGCATTAGCTTTGAATAGGTTCGTACTCGTGAACGTATTTCCAGAAGCTAATTTTGCCAACGCATCAGAATCGATACCATCGATAGTATCGGCGTTCATCGCTTGTGGTGCCGACCCGATGGGATTTCGTGGCGTCATAGCGCCCTCGGTCCAGCTAGCACAGCCTACTGTTGAACATGTTGCCGTTACTGGCGTAGGGAGCTCAACTTCAACGTAAAGCGGAAAGTTTGTAAACATGCTTGGACTCAATGCCGTAACGTCGCCGAGCTGCAAATTAAACAGACCGTTCTGCACTTGCACTCGGTTAGTAGTTTCCCTTGTTTCAGTCCAAACCGGAGATCCACCACTGGCAGCAGAGTAAAGCCGGAATCGGATATTATACGATCCGTCAGCAACAACCGCACCATTTGCGCTCGTTAACCGTCCCTGAAAATTAATTTTATATGGAACGGTTTGAGCTGCTTCGGCAGATGGTGCAAGAATAATTGCAAGTACGAAAAATACAGATACAACTAGTGCACCAAGAAGAATATGATATATCATCGATGACAAAGACATTACACTTCGCCACGTTATATCGAACCTCAAAATCACCCTTCCCTCGTTAGCATTTTTATTGCAATACGGCGTGCTACAATTATACCGCTTATGCCAAGGCACAACAAGGAAATAACCTCTTAAAACTACAGCTTCTTTCCGGCTTTTTTACGTAAGTTTTTTCGTGCTTTTTTGACAATAATATTTACAATAACAATAGTTGCGATTAACAGAGGTAATGCAAGCCAACGCCACCACCCGGTGAGCATGAACAGCCATTTTGATTGCTCGGTATCACCGGCTGAAATCGTTATTTTTGTGAATCCTAAGCGGCTAAATGGTATAGTGATTTTGACATCACGACTATTCCCTGCCATAAGAAGCGGTCCGTCAACCGTTCTTTCCTGCCCCAATGGTGCCACCCGTACTACCATTTCAGGAAAGAAGCCGCTGACTTTTTCTGGATCGGCTGGATTCTTCAAGACTACCGTTCCCTGGAGTCCATTCCCTATCTGCATTACAGGAACTTGGCTCATATCGATATCTAGTTTTCGAGATCCCGGCGTGCCATTAACGAGCGTCAGTAGCGTCCCTACGCCTGCCGTACCAGTAACTCCAGATGCGACACTGCCGCCGGTCGTACTAAAAAGCATTGCCGCAAATATATCGCCCTGCGGCAGACGTCTGCCGTCTACGAGGTAATACATCCGCACGGCCTCTCGCGGTCCAAGCTCAAACTCTGCCAAATCGGGAATGATACCCGCGGCAATCTCCTTGGAATCATAAAACTCCAGATTTCCCTTCGTGTCTATTTGGCGAAATGCCTTCACGGAAGGCGTAACGACAATGGATCGATCCGAAGGATTTGAGATATCGACAAACCCCTTCTTTTGTTCGGTCGGCTTCAGTGTTTCTTTTAGCAGATATGGCTGCACTTGCAAGCCAGCCCGCGCGCCAACCACATCAGCTCCGACAAGAACCGTAAGCGTTGCTGTCAGGATGATTATCACTAGCTGAACTGACGTTCTCATGGAATAATTGTCGCCACCAACGTTACCGTATTGCTGTACGTCCCAGCTGGCTGATCGTCTGGTACATCAAGTTCCACTTTAAGGTAGTCGCTCCATTTTTCATCACCGGTTATGCCGCTCTGTGTTAGGACGGTAGTAAGCGTATTTGGCACAGGAGCAAATCGCGGAGAGGTAAAATCTCCCCATTTTGCCGCGTCACCCTCCCTCACGCCTGATCCGTTCGGAGCACTAAATCCTAGACCTTTAGTTACGCCGTTATCCCACAGGACCGGTGTTTGAATTGACCCTACGTTTATAGCCGGTATCGTACTGCTACCGCTTTGTAAATCGCGGTCTTGACTGATTGCAATACCGAAACGCGGAGCATCTGTCTCCACGAAGGTTACAAGCCAGCCATGCTGGGGCGTACCAGTTCCTGGAGTAATTTCAGGGATACCAAGCCCAGTCGCGATACCTTGTTGATTCGCATTGTATTCCGCTTTTATGTTTGCGGCAGTAACGGCGTCGTAATACACTTTCAATTCATCTATCACTCCACGATAATTATCAGTCAAATACCCCCCCGCTATTTCCGTAGGATAAGAAACCCGTGTAATCGTTGAGTAGTTTGCCGTTGTCTGATTATCCTGTACGCCATTTATGTACCATGTCAATTTCATGGTCGTGAGATCGCGTACGATGGCGACATGCGTCCAAGTGTTCAATGGTAACGCAGTATTCGTACTAAATACCTGATATGGTCCGGCTTCTCCACCGTCTGGACCATAGTAATAGTTAAGTCTTCCGTCCTGCTCCTGAGTAATAGCCCCGATACCGGCAAAGTCTCGAGCGTACGGGTTTTGCCGAACACTAAAATCCGTAGGCCTTAGCCACATCGATATCGTGCTGTTTTTATTCATTTCAACGCCCTGTACATCTCCCAGGCTTATTGACTGAGAACCATCGAAACTAAGAGCTTGACCTACTTTTCCTGCAACAGAAGTCACGCCTGATGACGGTATCTCCACGCCACCAGAGTAAACGTTGGCAGTCTCTACGTTCCATGCATTATTGAAGATTCGTGTTCCATTTACGAGCTCCATAGAAAAAGCTAAGTCAATAAAATCCGGCTGACTCCACATCAAAAGAGACTGCTCTAACTGTGAAGTAAACCCCTGCCCTAACTTATAGCTGCCACTAGCGCCATTCCCAATAACCGCATCGCCACCACTACTGACCAGCCCATAATTAGTCGAACTGCTCGTACCGCCAAAACTGGCACCGGTAGTGCCATCAATGACGAAATTACTGTCTGAATACCGATCGGCAGAAACGGGATAAGAGAGCCCAGTCAATGCCATTACAGCAATCAGCCCAACAAAAGCTATCTGCTTACGCACCCCATTAAGCATATTCATGTACGTCTATTATAGCAGAGGCAATAATTCATTATGTAATAATTTGTAAAAATGACGACAGCCATTCTATACGAAAAACGGGAGCAGTAGTAGTCCTAGGCCGATC
>JALRDA010000065.1 GCA_023257145.1 Candidatus Saccharimonadia bacterium
CGCGATTGCCTTTACGCTGTCACTTATTCCGATGTTTGGCGCAACAATCGCTGGTATTTTGATTTCGCTGCTATTGCTATTCAATGATCCGACAGCGGGTATTATATTCATTGTGTACTTTATCCTGTACCAGCAGGTTGAAAATAACTATGTCTCACCAACGATTCAGTCCAAGAAGGTTGAATTGTCGGCCCTTGCCGTGCTTGCGTCGGTGACGATCGGATTGTATGTATTCGGACTAGCCGGTGGTATCATCTCGATCCCTATCGCGGGGTGTATCAAAGTTCTTCTTGAAGAGTATTTGACGAGGGCGCGACATAACCGCGAACACAGTGATAAGCCACTCGCGAAGTTAGTTAAGAAAATTCAGGGCGAACAAAGCTAGTACTGGCATAAAATATACCCCGTCGCACTGACGGGGTATATTCGTTCCTCTGGATGATGGTTAGCTATGTGAATTGGTGTCATTTGAGCCTGAAGCGGGCTCGATATTCTCACTGTTCGTTTGCCTCAGGCTTGAACCTGTCTTGACGACGGGTCGTAGAACAAGGTTGGAACCTTGAACTTTGGTCATCGTTCTCGGTACAGAGTTGTACCGATCTTTTTTCATACGCCCTACGACTCTTTTTGCCATTTTATTCACCACTTCCTGTTGGAGCGAATACTATTACACTATAAAATATTCGAAGCTATATAGCAATAACCTTTATTTTTCAGCATATTCCCATATACTACCGGAATTTGTGTCTCGCAGGACGATGCCTTTTTCTGCTAACTGATCGCGAAGATGGTCAGACTCAGACCAGTTTTTTTCATCGCGTGCGCGCTGACGTGTGATGATTAATCGTTTAGACTCATCGTCAATATCAGGTGTCGATGCTAACAGCTGCAATCCTAGTAAATCATCAATAGATTCAAGTGTGTGTTGGAGGCCATGTTGATGAATGTCACCAAGACTTTTACCATCAAACTGTGAAAATGCTTTATCGATGATTGTTAGTGCTTCTGGTGTATTCAGGTCATTATTCAGTGCAACCAGAATAGCCTGTGACACAGGTAGAAGTGAAATTGCTTTGTTGCTGTCATCGGCTAAAGTATCATACGTCTGATGGCGCAGTGCGGCAATGTTGCGCCAATGATGTAGTCGATTTTTAGCAGCGGTCAGGTTATCGAATGTAAAGTTACCCTCGTTGCTGTACTGACTTTGAAGAACGAACATTCGATAATCAAGCGGTGAATAGCCATGCTGTTCGAGGTCTTGTAGTGTGTAGCCATTGCCAAGGCTTTTGCTGATTTTTGTTCCATCAGATTTGATATGGTTATTATGAATCCAGAATTTTGCGAATTGTTGCCCACTTGCACTTTCGCTTTGCGCTATTTCGTTCGTATGGTGGACAGGGATATGGTCAATGCCTCCGGTGTGAATATCGATTGTTGGACCAAGGATGGACATCGCCATGGCCGAGCACTCTAAGTGCCAGCCAGGAAAGCCCATGATTTTTTGATCATCGTCATCGTGCTGGGGGAGTTCGAGCAGGTCATCGGGCGTTTCCCATTCCATATCGCGTTTCTCGTTTGCGGGAGTGAACTTCCACAAAGCAAAATCGCTCGCGTTGCGCTTGTCTGCATTCAATTCAACACGAGCCCCCGCCTTTTGTGCTTCTAAATCTAAATCAGCGAAATGAGCATATGATGGAAACTTACTGGTGTCAAAATAGATTCCATCGTTAATTTGATAGGTAAATCCCTTCTCTTTTAATACTCTGATGAGATCGAGCTGCTGTGGAATGAATTCAGTTGCTTTAGTAATATGCTCTGGTAAAATGAGTCCAAGTTTATCCATGCCGACAAGGAAATCTTCCGAATACATTTCGGCAACTTCCCAGGCGGTTTTTCCTTCTCGTCTAGCGCCTTTCTCGAGCTTGTCTTCGCCATCATCAGCATCACTTGTTAAATGGCCGACATCAGTGATATTCATAACGCGCTCGACGGAGTATCCGTTGGCAAGCAAGGTACGAACGAGTGTGTCCCAGTAGATGTACGCCGCCCAGTTGCCAACGTGTAGATAGTTATAGACCGTTGGCCCACAAGTATAGAGTGACACTTTTCCTTCTTGTTGAGGAACGAACGTCTCAGTCTTTTTGGTCAGCGTGTTATGTAGTTGTAGTGTCATAGTCTCGTAGTGCCTTGTCTGTTGCGGTTACTAGTTCTGAGACAATTGTATCGTAATCTTCATACGCTCGAAAGCCCGCTGCGTACTTATGCCCACCGCCACCGAAGAATCCAGCCACTTGCTCGGCAATCGGTATATTTGCACGGAGTTTTCCAGTGATTTTGCCGTCAGGGTAAGTCTTAATCGCGACGCCTAGCTCTACACCCTCGACTAGCCGCATTTCATCCAGAACAAGGACGCTCGGATTGTACTGGTCGCTGTATTTTTGGATGTCGTCCCATGGGATATGAACAATGGCAAGCTTGCCATCCAGTAAGTATTCGATCCGACTAATAAGCTCGCCTTTGTATGCAAGAATTTCTGGTGACTTCTTCATAAACTCACGGCGACGCTCTTCGATAACGGATGCTTTCGCGCCAAGCTCAGTTAATTTACCGGCAACATAATACGTGTTCGGGGTAACGTTTTGCGTGCTGAGGCCTAGGCTATCAGCAAGGATCGCAACGAGCATGTTTTCGGCGGCTTGCTCATTGATTGACCATTTGGCTTCTGTCGCTAGTTCATAGATAATTTCGCTCGTTGCAACTGCGTCTTTTGATAAAAGTGTATGATCGAATGTTAGATTAGATCCGGTGATGTGGTGATCAATTACTAATACGGGGTGTGTTTCGAGGAAGTGGCGAACACCAGGTGTCTCAAGCACTTTTGTAATAAGGACGTCAGCACTGGTGTCGACAATGATCGCCATGTCGGCACTGGTATCGAATGAGGAGATTACCCGATCCCAGCCAGTGATAAACCGCATATACTTAGGGATCTCTACTGGACAATAAAGGATGACCTGCTTGCCAAGATCACCAAGCACTTCTTCCAGAGCAAGCGCGCTGCCGAGTGAATCGCCATCCGGGTTTTCTGCCTGGATAACAATAATTTTTTGTGCTTCATTGACAAGTTGGGTTGCGGTCGTAAACATTCCCTTATTATAGCAGAGGTGCGCTAATTCGCCGCTGCCATCATCGATATTAAAATTGCCTGCCGGAGACGGGTATGTAGAGTCTACGACGCCTCTCTCCGCCTTCAATAGCTCGACTTATTTTGTCGAGCATAGCTCCAGTGTCGAAGATTTTTGGAGCTATGCTGCGGATAGCAAAAGACTCTCGCCAGGAGGGTCTTTTGCATTGTTATTCGCATGCAAATTCGTAAATTGACAATATTATAATAATGGTTTATAATATTACCAGTTTAGTCATTGCATGACTAGAAGTACAGAGACAGGTGTGCAGCCACAATCCACAGGAGAGAATAATGTTGGAAATAGTAGCATTGGTAGTATCGGTAGTATACATCACCGTAAGCGCTCCTGCACTACTAATGATGATGCTTGCCTACAATGTCCGTAGTAAAAAAAGCCATAGCGATCGAGATGACTACCAAAAGTATTCACGACTCGGTAAGCTTTTTATCTGG
>JALRDA010000129.1 GCA_023257145.1 Candidatus Saccharimonadia bacterium
ATTACCGATATTGTCTGGGAGGCTGACCTTGAAGGTAGCATCGTCTACGCCAATCGCCACTGGTATGAATACGTCAACAAAGAGCCCACTGAGGACACGACTGATTCATGGAAAGATTATTTACACCCCGATGACGCTGAACTGGCCACAGCAGCCTGGCAGCATAGTCTCGACACTGGTGAACCATTCGAAGTCGAGTATCGACTACAAGAAGCGAAAACCGGCCATTATAACTGGTTTATCGCTCGTGCCATGCCATATTTTAATCCCGACGGTGACATTGAACGATGGTATGGAACCTGCACCAACATTGATCCAAAAAAACAAAATGAACGGCTAACAGCCCTTAATCGTTCGAAGGACGAGTTTATCTCGATTGCCTCGCATCAGCTTCGTACACCAGCCACTGGTGTTAAGCAATACTTAGGCATGCTACTTGAAAATATGTTTGGCGAACTAACTGAACCACAGCTTGATATTATTAGGCGAGCCTATGAAAGCAACGAGCGCCAAATTCGGATCATCTCCGACCTGTTAAAAGTCGCCCAGATCGACGCCGGCGAAATTTTACTTCACCCGGTTACTACCGACATAAGTGAACTCGTCCACTACATCATTCAAGATATCTCGTCGGTATTTCGTGATCGATCGCAAGAACTTGAGTATCGCCCTAGCAAGAAAGACTCTTTTGCGCCAGTTGACACTGAATCAATTCGAATGGTGATTGAAAACATTGTTGAAAACGCCAGCAAATATAGCGAAGAAGGCACCCGAGTAATCGTGTCGGTCCGTCGCAGCGAAGACCATGTTCATGTCCGCGTGGCCGATAACGGCGTCGGGATTGACCCAGCCGACTACCATCTATTGTTCGATCGATTCAGTCGAATTGAAAACCAACTCTCCGACAAGGTCGATGGCACCGGCCTTGGATTATACTGGTCTAAGCAGGTGGTTGATTTACACGGGGGTGAAATCACCCATAAGGCCAATAAGCCCAAAGGTAGCATTTTCACTGTTTCACTCCCAGTAAAAAATGAAACTGTAACAAATCTCACAGAAAATAACCAATAAATCATTCATAGTTACTACCATGGCATCTGATTTGAAAACACCTACGGTTCTGATTGTCGAAGATGATCAACCTTTAAATGACGCTTATAAAATTATCCTTGAGCAAGCTGGCTACAAAGTCCACACCGCCCTTAACGGCCAAGAAGCTCTTAATGCCGTCCAAGAAATTGAGCCAGATGTTATTTTACTTGACCTGCGCATGCCGATACTCGATGGTATCGGTTTTTTAACCCAGTATAATCCAAAAAAGCACCCCAACACTGCCATTGTTGTCTTTAGTAATTATGATTCGCACGCTGACATTGACAAGGCCTATGAACTAGGAATTGATCGCTACGTACTAAAAGCCCGTGCCGCGCCAAAAGATCTTTTAGCGTTAGTTGATGGCATCATTGAGGACCAAGACGAGCTAGACTAAAAGTCAGTTAATTCCCGGAAACTATCTTCTCCAAGATAGTGTTCAAGTCTTGAAATATACACCGTATACACTTTAGACTCATAGCTAATAATTCCATCTTCGCTAAGTTTTTTGATGGTTTTAGCAGTATTTTCGCGGCTTTGACCAATAAAACTAGCGATTATTTCGTGTGTCAGTGGAATTGGAATCATAAATTTGCCCTCTTCCTGCTCGACGCCGTAGCGCGACACCAAAAAGTAAAGTGCATAACATACCTTGTGGCTGGCATTTGGCTGACATAAACCGTTAGTTCGAAACAGCGATGCAGTATAGGCATCGGCTAGATACTTGGCATAAGAGGACTGAATCTCGGCGTTTGATTTGACCACCTCATTAAAAGTAGACCGCGTAAAACGTATGGCGCGAACATCGGTCAGCGCCTCATAATAAAATAACGCGGTCGACGAACTTTGGCTCAGCCACCCAAGCGGCAGCAAGGAGTTTTTAGCATATATATCAACGATCGTCTGAATACCCTCGCTTGAAATAAAATATGCTTTAACGGCGCCATCTAAGATATAGTACCCATGGCGCGGAACCTCGCCCTGGAAAGCAACGTGGAACTTTTTGCGAAGTGTAACAGAGTCACCTTTGTCTTTTAAGCCTGCCAGCAGTTCAGGGTACTTCATACCTCTACTATAAGCCGTTACGGACAAAAACGCTAATACTGTGAAAATCCTTACAGCTATCAATAGCTAGACAACGTAAACTATTGTTATGGTATCAAAGAAGATCATAGACCTCCAACCTAAGCCTTACGGCCGCATCATTCAGTTTATTGCTATTCTGACGGCAATTAGTTTAATTATTCCAACCACACTGTTTATGCATGGCCAGATTTTTCCTTTCTTGGAAACTGTATTTAATTTTGACACCGCCGGTATCATCACTAAAATACTCCTAGCCTGCAGCATGATTTTGTTGGCGCTCTTCCATCGACCGCGCTCAGTTTACCTGCGCTTCGTGATTGGTCTATTTGCTAGCGCCGCGCTTATCTATGCTAATTACGGTGCATTCACAAACACCCTGGTTCCTGGTGACGCACTGTTATATTTTATTGGTTGTTTACTTGCGCTGGCCGAAACAGCTGAAGCAAAGCTACCACACCGCACAAATCTTTCGGCTCGAGCGCTACATCGGACCCCAGAGATTCGGACTTAGAATTCGCTTTATGAATACAAGCTACGATCATTCTTAAGGCAGAATGGCGTCGGAGTCGAGCATAGTAGCGTATACGAAAAACTAATTACTCTTTAAAGTTTAGTTTTACTAAGCCACTCGCCAAATTGTTTCCAGTGCTCCAGGCTTTCACCCGCAGAAGCAATATCACCTTCGGCTAATTGCTCGGCCATTGTGTGAATCATTTTTTATGGCTCAGAACAATAGAGGAAGTAACGACTGCTATAAAGCGAGATTCTGTTCAATACAGTGCAGTTAAATAACACCAGCCTTAATCAAAGTCTCACGAGTCGGCGCGCCGATCTATCACACCAATGTCATGATGGGTCTGCAATCGACCACAGCGGTAATTTGCCCTGAAACTATTACCGACACAGCCGAGCGAGCAAAGGTGCTGGACCTATTGGGCCAAAGCCGCCAGGTCGTTGACATTAGTTTTAATCAAATGTCACATTTTTGTGGCAATGTTCTCGAAGTTCAAGATCAATCTGGTGAAAAAATCCTCGTCGTGTCGCAATCAGCTTTTGACGCCTTCAGCCAAAACCAACTGAACGTTCTGTCAGCCGACAAAACCTTGCTTACCCTCAATATTCCAACCATCGAAAAAATCGGCGGCGGCAGTGCTCGATGCATGTTGGCTGAGATTTTTCTGCCTAAGGTCTAGGTTATTAGGGGGTGTACTTAGAAAAGGCCTTATTTTCATCCTACTTCTATTTTTTGTAATATTTATCACATACCAATGTCTGGTTTGCGGTTATTCTAGAGTTGTAACAACAAGTACATACGTAAAAGGAGGAACATATAATGAGCATCATAATTTGGATACTCGTCGGTGCACTGGCTGGCTGGATTGCAAGCATGATCATGAAAACAGATGCACAAATGGGTGCGCTTGCTAACATTATCGCCGGAATCGTCGGCGCCCTACTTGGTGGCTGGGTTGTAGGCCTATTTGGTGTCGATGTTGCTGAGGGAGAGCTAAGTATCCCTAGCATCCTTACAGCAATCTTAGGTGCGTGTATTCTACTCGCTATCCTAAAAGCTGTACGCGGTCGCGGTCAGAAAGCCGTTTAATATAATACTTATATGGCTCATAACACGCTCCTCTATTTGAGGGGCGTGTTATGCTATAACTATGAGACAAGCCGTTTCTTCACAATCGAGCGACGCCCGGCGTCTGCTTTTTCTCGTTGACACCATTACCGATATTGTCTGGGAGGCTGACCTTGAAGGTAGCATCGTCTACGCCAATCGCCACTGGTATGAATACGTCAACAAAGAGCCCACTGAGGACACGACTGATTCATGGAAAGATTATTTACACCCCGATGACGCTGAA
>JALRDA010000018.1 GCA_023257145.1 Candidatus Saccharimonadia bacterium
GCCGAGCATAACGTTACGCCAACTAGTATTGCCAAAGAAATTGATGAAGGTCTACGTGCGATTATTCCTGACAAAGACAAGGACAAGCCACAGAAGCTGGATCTTAAGAAGATTCCAAAGGATGAATATAAGTCGCTTGTGAAGGATTTGACTGGCCAAATGGAGCTTGCCAGTGCTAACCTTGAATTTGAAAAGGCGGCAGAAATACGCGACATGATCGCGGATATCAAAGCCAAGATGTAATTGGCGCGCTTTTCGCTGTTTTCAGCTCATCAGCATAGATGCGCATCTATGGAAGCGGGTGGTATAAGTAGTATGGTCTGAGCCAGCCCGCCGTGATGGCGGGCTGGCTTAAACGCATGACGCACGGGCTGGGTTTACTGCTGCGAGCGGTATACCGTCACGACGGAAAGAGGCGTGCTCATCCCAGTGAACTCATCCTTGATGCCGCCCAGTCCCTGGCTGTGCTTCGGCGGTGTTGGCGGCAAGACGACCATGGGGGCGTCGAAATGATGATCTCCGGTGGAGCAGCCAATTCGCAGCTCGGTAGACGATGGTGCTTCCGGCGAGCCCTGGAGCTCGACGTGTGCATGGTTGTTCGTCTGGTTGCGGGTTGTGTGTTCTTCTTCGGTGCTTGAGATCTTGGTGCCCTTTGTGGCTACGTCCCTGATGGCTCGGGTGCCATTGTTCTCATTGCTGTCCGAAAGAACGACATCCGGCGTGGCGGACTGATCGTAATGATTGGTCATGATGTAATGCCTCTTCTGCTAGGTAATGACCTGATGGGCGAAGTGTGTGTACTACTTATACCGTAAAAGAGCCTTACGGTATAATACACGTAAACGCTTATTATTATAGCACTAAAATGATATCCAGTCAATATATTGTAAAGGGTGAAATGAGAAATACACTTGCAAAAATATATCACTTGTGCTATTATAAATATATTGCATTCAATGAATGTCGAGCCTCTTTCAAAGACTAGCGCACGAAACACATATATAGCGCAGCCACCGAAATATCCTCTCGCTGTTCTCGTGGGTACACACCCCTAGACTGCATACAAGCTATCAATCAGAATTAACGAAAGGGTTATTTTCTATGGCATTCCAACAAAACAGCAGGGGCGGACGCCCTAATCAAGGACGCCCACAAGGTGGCGGACGAAGCTTCGGCGGCAATCGCAGTGGCGGCGGTCGACCAGGCGGTGGACGACGCGGCGGCGGTAATCGCGGCCCGGCAAAAAAGTTCATTCATCCTTCTAAATTTATCAACAAAGCAGTCGCGAAAGCTGACGAAATTCCGTACGCATCAAAGCACAAGTTTGCTGACTTTCCATTTGGCGCCCAGTTGCACCACAACGTTGCAAGCAAGGGATACGAAACACCTAGTGCGATTCAGGATCAAGCGATTCCTCATATTATTGAAGGCAAGGACGTTATTGGTCTTGCAAATACCGGTACTGGTAAAACAGCTGCCTTCTTGCTGCCGATCATCGAACGTCAAAGTGGTATTACACTTCGTCCATCTGTACTGATTATGGCGCCAACGCGTGAGCTTGCACAGCAAATTGATGAGCAGTTCCGTGTCTTTGCACGTGGTCTTGATCTTTACTCGACACTCGTTGTCGGTGGTGTAAATATCGATCGTCAGATTCGCGACCTAAAGCGACGTCCACACTTTATTATTGGTACGCCAGGTCGCTTGAAAGATCTAATGCGCCGTAATGTGTTGCAATTAAAGAACATGACAACACTTGTTCTTGACGAAGCTGATCGTATGCTTGACATGGGCTTCTTGCCAGACATTCGCGAAATCGTAAACGAAATGCCGAAAGAGCGCCAAACATTGTTCTTTAGCGCCACGATTACTCCTGAAATTCAGGCGTTGGTCAATACATTCCTTACTGATCCTGAAACAGTTTCTGTTCGTACGTCAGAAACATCAGAGCACGTTGAGCAAGATGTTATCGAAGCTCGTGACAAAATGCACAAGGTAGAGCTTCTTGAAGATCTATTGAAGCAGGATGCTTACGATAAGGTACTTATCTTTGGTGAAACCAAATTTGGCGTCCAGCGTTTGTCTGACCACCTTGATAATGTTGGCATTCCATCTGCTGCCATTCATGGTAACAAGAATCAGTCACAGCGTCAGCGTGCATTGAAGCAGTTCAAGGATAACCGCGTTAAGGTACTAGTTGCGACCGACGTTGCGGCTCGTGGTTTGGATATTCCAAACGTATCGCACGTGATTAACTTTGATACACCACAGACCTACGAAGATTACACTCACCGCATCGGCCGAACTGGTCGTGGTGGTGCTCGTGGTCACGCGCACACATTTATCGAACAGCGATAATCGTATTCGAACTAAACAACCCCGTCAAACAGG
>JALRDA010000047.1 GCA_023257145.1 Candidatus Saccharimonadia bacterium
ACTTTTGACGCGTCGAAGCCAAGCGGAAGTTAATGCTGAATGGGATGGTAGCGAACGCTATGGTGACTTTAAGAAAGTTGTTGCCGATACCGTACGTGACTTCCTGGTTGATTTTCAAGCAAAATATAACGCGATTACCGACGAGCAGCTTCTAGCTAAGCTAGAGCAGTCGGAGCGTGATCTAGCGCCAATTGCAAATGCTACATTATTACGTGCCCAGCAAGCTGTTGGTCTGCGACCAAGGAGTTAATTATGGTTAAAGTATCAAGCATGGATATCGTTTCTCTTTTGCGTCGTTTCGATGTTGCTAGCGAAGATAACACGCCGCGTAATATTGAACAGGTAAAGATTACGAACACAACGCCGCTCAGTACACTAGTGTCGTTCCGTTTTTTGCGGCGCAACTTTTATGTGCTATTTGACGACGAGGGGTTGGATGATCCAGAATACGTTCTGCAGCAGATCCGTTTAATCGACGAAAACGTCGACGGAGAGACGTTAATAAATCCGAACGGACATCTTACGACGTACGCGTTGCCATTTAAAGGCAAGGATGCGTATGTATTTATCGCTAAATCTGCAAAGCGTCGACTTGATGCAGAATTGGCCGAGCGTCATTCTGGCACCTCACGTAGTACGTGGCAAAAACACATCAAAGCAGGGCACATTAGCGTCAATGGCGAAGTACAATTGTCGCCAAAGTATAGTGTTTCAGACACAGATAGTATCGCAATTGACACACCGGACGCAACCGACTTTTCAGAACACGAACTGCCAATTGTGTATATCGACGATAACGTTATTGTTATCAATAAACCTGTAGGTATACTGACGCACGCAAAAGGTGCTTTGAATGATGAATTTACTGTCGGCGAGTTCTTTAGGCGCTATACGACAGTCGGCCTTGATACTAATCGTCCGGGTATTGTTCATCGACTGGATCGTGACACCAGCGGCATAATGATTGGCGCTCGGAATGAGGAAACGGCAACTCTGCTACAAAAACAGTTTGCTGATCGAAAAACTAAGAAGACATACATTGCTATTACGAACGGTGTACCAAAGAATGATCATGCGCGCATTGATCTGCCTATCGGTCGCAACCCGACCGCACCGAGTACATTTCGCGTTGACGCCAAAGGCAAGCCTGCAATAACTGATTACGATACGCTGCAGTCAGACGGCGCATTAAGTATGCTTGAACTACGACCGTATACCGGCCGAACTCACCAGTTACGCGTGCATATGAAATACCTTAACACGCCGATATTGGGCGATCGTGTGTATGGCACAGCTGCTGATCGATTATACCTACATGCTCGCAAACTAGAGATCACCATTCCAACAAGTGACCGACGTACCTTTGAGGCGCCATTACCACAGGAATTTAATAACTACTTTTCTAACGAGAAATAATCATGAAGCCACCACTTCTGCACCCGAAGACGCAAAAGCTGCTCGCGGCGCTACTTGAGGATCTACCACAGGCGCTGATCGTCACAGGTAAAGTGGGGACTGGTACATTCGAGGTTGCAACGCACATTGCGCAGACTCTTGGTGCGCACGAGGAAGTATTGTTGCCGAAAAAGAAGTCCAAGGATGGTAAGAAATTTGATGTCGATATCGAGAACGGCCGTGTTGTCACAGAAGATATCCGATCATTGTACGATAGCGTACGAGGTAAACAGACTAGCCCGCGAGTGTTTATTATTCGAAAGGCAGACCGACTGATGCCTAACGCACAGAATGCACTACTAAAGCTTCTGGAGGAGCCAAGTAAGAATGTTTATTTCATTTTAGAGACGTACAATAGTGAAGCGCTATTTGCTACTATTCGCTCTCGTGCGCAGACGCTGGATGTTTTGCCAATCACGGCCGAGCAAACCAATGCGCTAATAAAAGATCTTGGCATTACAGATGCCACAAGACGCATTCAACTTAAATTCATCGCTGAAGGATTGCCGGCAGAGCTCCAAAAACTAGTCGAGAATGAGGAGTATTTTAACATCCGGGCTGAACGAATGAATGATGCGCGCCAGTTCCTACAATCAAATGCCTACGACAAATTATTGATAATACAAAAATATCAAACCAGCCGCGAAAATACACTGCAACTGCTCGATAGCGCACTACACATAACTCGCCATACGGTAGTAAATAACCCACAACATGCACTCATTACACAGCTAAACTCACTGCTCACGCTAAAAGAGAAGATTGCTGGCAATCAAAATATACGACTACAAATGACTGAGTTTGCTCTCGGCTAGCATTCGGAGTGTCAATCTAGGCCAGATATAGTTACGCTCGCAGCTGGACGATCGAGTGAATATGCTATAATTATAGAATATGTTAGCAATACTTATCGTTGCAGCGCTAGGTGTTTGGGCTGCACTAAAGCACCAAACTATCAACGAGGTCGTGACCGATCTTCCACTTAAAATATCTGAAAAACTTGACCAGCTATGGGAGGTTGCTCAGGAATCATTGCGCGAACGCAAATACCTTCGCGCCGAAAAAGCATTATTAACGATTCTTCGCGTTGATGAGCGAAATGCAACCGCCTATAACCGCCTTGGTATCTTGTACGCAAAGCAACAAGCATACAAGGATGCTATCGAGTGTTTTGAAATCGCACAGTCACTAGAGCCTAGTGCGAGTAGCCTTCATAATGTTGGTCTTATCTACTACGAAACAGAATACTACGAAAAGGCTGCATTGGCATTTGAACAGGCGCTTGCTATGGAAGATAATCTATCCTCACGTCATATTGCCTACGCAAAAGTACAGGAGAAGCTAGGACGGAACAAACAGATGATCGAGGCACTTGAAAAAGCAGTCGAGTTAGATCCTATTCCACAGACACTCAATATCCTCGCTGATGCGTATGATCGAACCGGACAGTCGGATTTATCTATCGAGTTGCGTGAAAAAGCTGCAAAAATGATTATCCCGCAAGGACAGTCAAAACGCGTTCGACAAGTTCGTCGTGTTGTCATGTAGCATTGACATTATTTATATAATAATGTATTATATATTTAATGCACATTCACAACGCAACTAGGAGAGACGTTGCCCAAACAGCAGCTTGATACTCGCAAGCAGTACAGTACAAATCCAGCCCATCGTCGTGCCGTCGACGATTATCTATCGACACGCGGCCGCGCCGCCCGTATAGAGCGCGTTAAGCAGTCGAAAATTGCAGATGCAATGATCGATTGTAGCTTGTATTGCCCGGGACGACCACGTGGAGACCACGGGCACAATCACGAAGAGCTGTGGGCGGCGATCCAGCGACCCACAGGAGTCATCCTTTCATGTGGCGTGACGTATGCTCGCGTCCTGCGTGTCAAGCGTGAAGTCGAACAGTTCAACGCTCAGCGCGAGCGTGAGTTTGACGACACGGTGATGGATGATAGGTACGCTGAGTCTATATTCGGTGATCCACACTACGACGCACTCGAAGACATAATCGTCGACAGCGAGTGCTACGTGTGTGATCGACCACAACCGCTTGGTAGTGACGGTCTATGCGACGATTGTCGAACATCTACTAGTTGAGAGGAGTGAGCATTAGC
>JALRDA010000091.1 GCA_023257145.1 Candidatus Saccharimonadia bacterium
TTAGCACTCTAGTAGGTAGATTGCCAATATCTACATTGTAATTAAATTAGCACTCTCATGTCAAGAGTGCTAATTTAATATTCACCATGCTTTAGTAATCACCCATTCGCCCATGCGTATCCCCATAACCACCACGGCGTACTAGTAATACCCAGATCAGGACAAACGGTATTTCCTGTCGAAATTGGAGGCGAAGGATATTCAGCTACTTTTGGGGATATAGACGAAATCATAAATGCTTTGCCTGACTTAGAAACCCCAACCACTCCGTACTGATCAAGACTTGTCCCTTTCACGCAGTAGATAAAATTATTAGTCGTAGTCGTGTAAGCAGATTTACTCAGTGCAATTCCAATAGGTGTTAGTGCCGCCGCTGTATTTGTTGGATATGTACCAGTGCTCGAGTCTACTTTATACATTTCAAGCTTCTTACTAAGTTGCGCGAGGTCATTTTGAATCGCAATGTCATTTGCTCTATTTTGCACGCCGTTATACGCAACAATAGTAATCGCCGCCAAGATGCCGATGACGACGATAACAATAAGTAATTCAACAATAGTAAAGCCAGACTGACGCGGTCGATTCAAATACATATAGTAAGCATAAGTATACCACACCCGACAGGTTGGGTGATCAGCCCAGCCTACTGAAGCGCACTAACAATAGCTGAGCTGAATGCAGGAATGTCATCAGGATTACGACTTGTGATCATATGACCGTCGACGGCAACGTCTTGGTCGATCCATTTGCCGCCAGCATTCTGAATGTCATCCTTTAGCGTTGGGTACGAAGTAATTGTTTTACCTTCAACTAGCCCGAGCGAGACAAGCACCCATGGTGCGTGACAAATGGCAGCCACTACTTTGTCATTGTTGTAGATAGACTCGACGAAATTTAGTGCGTCCGGTACGATACGCAACTGATCGGCATTCACCGTTCCGCCAGGCAATACAACAGCGTCATACTCTTCAGGATCTGCATCTGCCAGCTGCACGTCGACGTCAAATGTGTCACCCATTTCAACGTGATGCAGTCCATGAACCTCTTCTTTATCTGCGGCAATCAAATCTACTTCATGGCCAGCTTGCTGTAACAGAATGCGCACGTCTTCCATTTCGGCTTGTTCAAAATAATCATGCACTATCATCGCAATACGCTTAGTGGTGTTTGTATCATCATCCATATCTTGGTCTCCCTTAAATGTACTGATCTATAGTAGCAAGGGAGGATATGCGCGTATGTGAAATATGTAACTATTTGGTGTTATTTGCGCGTCACTTTCACCATAGCATGGCGAATTGGCTGGCCGTTCAAAATATACCCAGCCTGAAGCTCTTCGGCAATGACTTCTTTGTCACCCTCAGCATCTTCATCGAATTGAATTGCTTCGTGAAGATCTGGGTTGAATTCAGAACCCTGACTAGCTGCAATACGCTTCAAATTCAAGCCCTCAAGAGATTTTTCTAGATTCTTAACAAGACTTGCAATACCTTGCGCCCACTTATTATCTTTGAGATCATCAGGCGTATATGCAACTGCACGCTCGATGTTATCAATTACTGGAAGCAATTTTAAGATTGCAGCAGACTGTCCGTGTTGATATGTTGCCGCCTTGTCACCCTCGCTGCGTTTTCTATAATTTTCAAAATCAGCACGCGTTCGCTGTAAATCATTTGTTAAGTCAGCGATTTGCTGCTCTAATTCTTCAACCTTTTTCGTTTTAGTCATGTAGTCTACCCTTTAAAATAAATTGCCAATTGCATTGATCAAACTAATAAGCGCATCGCCTATCGCGGTAACAACTGCGACTACAGCGTTAACGATCGCGCTAATAACCGTAATAAATCCATCGATAATCGTGTTAATAACTTCCATTATAGAACCTCCTCTAACATCGCGCCGGCGTGACGTACCAGACGCATTACTTTACCATAACTTTGTCTTGTTGGCCCCAAAACACCAATGTAACTTCGATCGCTATATGGCGAACGAAAACGGCTG
>JALRDA010000073.1 GCA_023257145.1 Candidatus Saccharimonadia bacterium
TATCAAATCATTCTGTACATGGGGCTGTTGATGCTCTTGGGGTTAATTATTATGTATGCAATCGGCCCGCAGCGCGCAAATGTTTTGAATAATTCGTATGGAACGGATTTTTACACCAGTACATACTTCTTTATCAAACAAGGAATCAGCCTGTTATTTGCTATTGCTGCCTTTGTCGCTATGGCGATGATTCCATATGCATTTATTCGTCGCTATGCGTTAAAGATATTGCTGATTGGCCTTGGGGCGTGTGCGCTGCTTTTTGTGACGGGGAACATCCTTAATATCGATGCAATTGCAAAGTGTGAACTGGGTGGATCTGCCTGTCGCTGGTTTAATCTCGGACCGGTAGGAAGTATACAGCCAGCTGAAATATTAAAGTTTGGCCTGCTCGTCTATGTGGCTGGTTTTTTGGGTATGAGAGTGAAGCAGGGGCTAGTTAATGACGTCGACAAGACGCTCATTCCACTTGGTGCACTTGTCGCACTTGCGGTAGTGATTATTATTGGCATCCAACAAGACATGGGTACGGGACTTGCGATGCTTGCGATCATTGCGAGTATGCTGGTCGTGGGCGGTATCAGTAAAAAAGTGGGCGCAACATTAGTTGTCATTGGTGTTTTGGCCGGCTTGCTGTTGATTGTCGTGGCGCCGCATCGTATTGAACGTGTCACAACTTTCTTGGCGGGTGATAATTCGATGACGTCAGGTGATGCTGATGCTAATTACCATATTAACCATGCAAAAATTGCGATCGGCAGTGGTGGGTTTGGTGGCGTCGGGATTGGTAATAGTGTCCAAGCGACAGGCTACTTGCCCGAGGCGATCAATGATTCCGTGTTTGCGATCATGGGAGAGACTTTTGGGTTTGTTGGTCTTACTGTTATTTTGCTGCTATTCACGGCACTTCTGCTGCGAATCCTAAATATCGCAGATCATTTACCAGATACGTGGATGAAATTGGCCGCCGCGGGTATTTTTGGTTGGCTAGCATCGCATGTTATATTAAATGTAGCAGCTATGATCGGTGTATTTCCGCTAACGGGTGTCACGTTGCCGCTGCTGAGCTTTGGCGGAACAAGTATGATATTTATTGCTGGTGCCTTGGGCTTGGCGTTTCAACTATCGCGCTACACCGTGCATGGATCAACACATAAGGAGATGAATGATGAAAATATTGGCAGTAGGCGGGGGGTCGGGCGGCCACGTTACGCCAGTTCTCGCCGTTCTTAATGAACTGGCGGCTGAAGATTCATCGCTGCAGGCATGGTTCGTCTGCGACAGCGCATTTGAAGTCCAATCACGAGGTATAATGAAGCATGCAAACGTGCCTGTGACGGTCACGACCATTACAGCTGGTAAGTTTCGTCGATATGCGCATCTATCTCGCCTGCAGCACCTGACTAATTTCGAAATTGTATTTCGAAACATTACAGATGTTTTTAAAATTATTTTTGGCTTTATGCAGTCGATCGTACTATTGCTTCGATTTAAGCCTGATGTCGTGTTTGCAAAAGGTGGATACGTTTCGCTACCTATGGGTATCGCCGCACGACTACTAGGCTATCCGTTAGTGATCCATGATTCAGATACACGGCCAGGATTAACTAATCGAGTGCTGTCACGTTACGCAACGACGATTGCAACAGGTTCACCGCTTGAAAATTACACCTATGATCATTCAAAATCTCATTACATTGGCGTACCAATTTCGCGGGATTTTATACCAGTAAATCCAGATCAGCAACGCAGCTATAAAATTTCGCTGGGAATTAAACCTGAATCGATTACGATCGTCGCTACGGGTGGTGGTCTTGGGGCGCCGAGCATTAATTTGGCGCTTGCGAAGGCAGCGAGGGCTTTAGTTGCGCGGGGTATCGAAGTGTATCACGTCACTGGTAAACGTCATTACGATGACATTGCGCTGCTCGTGAAGGATATTCCAGGTTACCACGCTGTGCCATTTGTGTATGAGAATATGCATCAGGTGCTGGGCGCTGCTGATATCGTTATATCTCGAGCAAGTGCTACGTTTCTGCAGGAGCTTGCTGGTCTTGGGAAGCCAGTCATTGCTATTCCTGCGCGACAACTTGGCGACCAGTTAAAGAATGCAGAAGTGTACAAAATGGCGGGTGCTGCAGTCGTGATGACTGATGCAGAGATTGGTACTGGCGATGCGTTAGAGAAGATGATCCTCCAGCTTATTGATGCACCAGCTCAACGAAAAGCGATGGGTGAGAAATTACATACTTTCGCGCGTCCACATGCTGCCAATGACTTAGCTAAGCTTATTTTGGAGGCAGTAAAAAAAGCATAACTTTGTTACAATAACAGTAGTATTTAATTATGTCACTGTTTTCAAAGCAACAACCTGATATTCCTCGACGCCGCAAGGACGTTGGTTCTCATGCATCGGAGCGTGTCACGGAATCTAGTCTAGAAGAGCGCTACGCTTTTCGCCGAAACCGCACAATTACAGGCAGTGCATCACCTCATGTCGTCAGTACTAGTGAGTCTAATGCGCAGTTAAAATCGACGCGCGTACAGGCGCATGATCTTACGCGACAGCGCCGGCACATAGCGAGCGTACTGTCACTGGTGTTGCTTGCGGTTATAGTCTTGGGTGGCCTTGTGTATGAATTTACGGCTCATTCAATCGTCAGGACATCTGATGTGTCGCGTTCTCTTGATTCTCGCTATACGAAGGCTGTTGATGATTATTTCGCGCGCCAGCCAATTGAGCGGCTGAGATTTATGTTGCGAGAAGATGCGCTCCAGGAATATATACAGTCTGTCGCACCAGAAGTCAAAACAATTACTTCTGAAGGCTTTCATGGACTTGGTGAGTCATTGTTTGTGATCGAAATGCGCCGACCAATCGCGGGCTGGAGTATTCGTGGTGCACAGCAATATGTAGACGCCTCCGGGGTCTCGTTTGGCTATAACTACTACACTAAACCTGCCGTCCAGGTCGTTGATAATAGCGGTGTCCAGGTTGAAGCTGGTCAAGCAATTGCTAGTAATCAGTTCTTGAGCTTTGTCGGTCGTGTCATCGGCTTGGTGAACTCGCAGCAGCGTACAGTGACTGAGGTGGTCATCCCCCAAGGCTCTACTCGACAAATAGAGATTAAAATGAAAGAGGTTAGCTATCCGGTTAAACTGTTGGTCGATCGCCCGGCAGGGGAGCAGGTGGAAGATATGGGGCGATCTATTAATTGGCTAAGCCAGCGCAATGTCACCCCGGAGTATTTAGATGTCCGCATTAGTGGACGGGCATTTTATCGTCTACCAGGCTAGGTGAGGGTGTAGATACCCCCGCTCCTCTCTTGTAGTAATGTTCTATTTTTGTTCTATTTGTATATAGCTATGTAAAAACATAAAAAAGTATATATGAATACATTATTTCACAAAAAGCAAATAATGCAGGTGAGGGTGAGGAAGGGGGAGTATATAGATTTTCTCAGTAAGCATGCTTAGGTTAGTTAAAAAACATATTAAAAGTATACAAATAATAAAAAGTCAAATACTGCAAACTATCGACCGATGTGGATAACTTGATGTGTATATGCGTGTCTATGTGGCGACGACTTGAGCGTATGTCTTGGTGTGATTGGCAGTCATGACACGCGAGTGATATGTAAGACACTGTGATGTTAAATACATATACGATTACATGAATATAGTAACTGAGTCGCACCATTAGGTACTAAACTCCCCCTGAAATCGAGACATACAATAATATAGTGTTTAAACGCCATGGGTATATAATCATCTTTATTACATATATCTAATGTCGTAAAAGATATATTGTGCGACGCATAATCTATATTCACAATATGGTATGTAATTCCTACTATTTCGCACATGCCATGTAGCTTTTTGGCCTATTGAATCTTTTTTGTTTGCATCCCCTATTTTGGTCTTTGATTATCCGACTGTTACGCTTTTTAATATTTCTATGGGATTCATTAATGATAAAATTACTCACCACATACGCTCGTTGATGATTTACTCGGTTTATATGAAGCTGATGATGAATCACGTTCTGATTGGAAAAAGACTTATGAAGATGGATTAG
>JALRDA010000123.1 GCA_023257145.1 Candidatus Saccharimonadia bacterium
TGGTGAGATGCGTGACCTCGAAACGATTTCAGCGGCAATTACAATTGCTGAAACAGGTCACTTGGTGTTTGCAACACTCCACACCAACTCGGCAGCGCAGTCGATTGACCGTATGATCGACGTCTTCCCGCCACATCAGCAGCCACAGATTCGTGCGCAGCTATCGAACATCTTGATGGCCATCTGCTCACAGCGACTCGTCCCGGCGATCGGTGGTGGACGTGTCGTAGCAGCAGAGGTGCTGGTTGCGAATCCAGCCGTGCGTAATATCATCCGCGAAGGAAAGTCGCATCAGCTTGACGCCGTGATTCAGACAGGTGCTGACCAAGGCATGCAGACGATGGATCGCACGCTCGTAAGCCTCGTGCAAGCGGGAACGATCACGTATGACAACGCGCGTGAGTTTGCCGTCGATTTAACAGAATTCGAAAGGCTCATGCGAGGCTAATATGAAAAAGTTCGCCTATGAAGCGCGCGACAACGCCAGTAATAAGATCGTTAAATCGATCGTGCAGGCGGAATCAGAAAATGCAGCCGCAAAATTGCTTGTCGAACAGGGGTTTGTGCCCCTTGAGATTCATGAAGAGGACGAGAATGGCAGCCCGCTCGCTAAGCTGACGGGGCGTATCACAACAAAGGACCGGATTGTCTTTACTAGGCAGATTGCCACGCTAATTGGCGCTGGTCTGCCGCTATCTCAGAGCCTCCGAACGGTGCTGGAACAGACTGAAAACAAACGGTTCCAGACGATTATTCAAGAAATTATTGCCGATGTAGAAGGCGGACGCCAATTATCAGAAGCCTTCGGAAAGCATCCGGAAGTGTTCGATAAAGTGTTCTTGGCGTTAGTCGCTGCCGGTGAAGCATCGGGTACGCTTGATGATGCCCTGCGACGCATTGCTGCACAGCAGGAAAAAGATGCTGCTATGATGTCAAAAATTCGCGGTGCGCTTGTCTATCCGTTCATTGTACTGTTCGTCATTATGGGAGTGGTCTTGTTCATGCTTCTAACTGTCGTACCACAGGTTGAAAAGCTGTACGAAGATTTAGGCCAGTCCTTGCCATTCTTAACGCAGATGATGGTGAATACAGCTAATTTTATTATGCAGTTTTGGTGGCTGCTTATCTTTGCTGGCGGTATCGGGGTCTATTTCTTGGTTCAATATCTAAAAACTGAAAACGGCATTAAAGTTGCCGACAGCTTTAAATTAAATGTACCGATTTTTAAACACATGTTTCGTAAGCTCTATATGGCCCGCTTTACGCGTACAGGGCAGACACTCCTCAGTACGGGCGTTGCCATGCTCGACATGCTACGTATTAGTTCGAACTCGGTCAACAATGTGCACATCAGCAAGAGTATTGATCATGCCGCCGAAAAGGTAAAGGGCGGTAAAGCACTGTCGTCTTCTTTGGCGAGTGAAGACTATATTTTAGTAATGGTCCCTCAGATGATCAAGATCGGTGAGCAGTCGGGACGCATTGACGAGATGATGGGCAAGACGGCGCAAATCTACGAAGACGAACTCGATGAAGAAATTCGTGCCATCTCGACGGCAATTGAGCCGATCCTTATGGTTGTACTGGCAATTGTCGCTGGTGGTATGGTGGGGGCAATCCTGTTCCCGATCTATAATTTGGTCGGCAGTATAAATGTATAGACAAAGTCTGTACACGTGCTGTATGATAAGCGTAAGCGTTATAGACGCACATAAATAACACTGTTCATAGAAAGGTGGAAATATTTCATGAACGCAGCTAAAACAAACCAAAAAGGCTTCTCAATCATCGAGGTTGTCCTGGTGCTCGCTATTGCCGGACTTATCTTCTTGATGGTATTCATCGCGCTTCCAGCGCTTCAGCGTAACCAACGTGACCAGGCGCGCCGCGCCGATGTCGGTATCGTTGGGTCTGCGATTAGTTCATATGCATCCAACAACCGCGGCAAATTACCAACAACTCGCG
>JALRDA010000134.1 GCA_023257145.1 Candidatus Saccharimonadia bacterium
TACTCATTAGGAAAACCGGCTGCAAGCAGTGACTCGAAATTACGCGCCGAGTAGGTCGGAATGTGCGCGATGTCTTGTAGCTTATAAACGACGGCTTCATGAAATTTCGACGGAACAAAATCTTTCGCTAAATGACTATCGAGAACAATTTTTCCGCGGTCCAGTAGCAAATGCGCAAGCGATTGCGCTAAAGCGTAATTTCTATTGTAACCCCTGAATATGTAAGCGTCATACCCAAAGAAAGGGTGCTGATCGAAACTATCGGTAGCAAATGCCAAATCTTTCAACGCGAATGACACAGCTTCAACATCAAAAGCGGCAGCTGCCTGGATAAGGTCGGCTGTGTTTGGCGAAGTGGGGCTAGAAATTATTGCTATTTTCATCTTTTTGACTATATCATAAGCGTTATGCACTAAAGTCTATATTATCATAAATAATAGTATAAGTCAATGTTAACGTTGGCTGTCGCATAGATGGAGCAGAGCTACTATTCGAATCGAGAAATTGATTCACCGTACGATAATGTGCTGCCGCGCCCTATCGTCGAAAAAGTGACACAACGACGCTTAAAATAATGAGCGCTTACTACCGCCGAACTGCTCAAGCAGCTCTTTTTGCTTTTTCGATAACTTAGTCGGGGTATCGACAATGACACTAACAATTTGCGGCCCACGAGTCGTACCGCGCAGATGTGGGACGCCGTGATTTGAGAGCTTAAAGTCCGTGCCGCTTTGCGTACCGGCTGGTACTTTCATACGAACAGTTCCATCGACCGTTTCGACATCAATCTCTGTACCAAGCGCTGCTTCAACCATATGGACATGCTCTTCAGAAAGGATGATATCACCTTCGCGAGTAAACTTTTTGTGTGCTTTAACGCGAATGTGCACATACAAGTCACCGCGCTCGCCCGCACCTATCGCTTCGCCGCGCTCTTTGAGACGAATGGTTGAACCATCATCGATTCCAGCAGGCACTTTCAGTGTAATCTTCTGCTTGCGACGCTCGGTTCCCTTACCTTTACAGACAGTACAGACTTTTTCAGGAATTTTACCCGCCCCGTGACATGTTTCACAGGTAACAGCCTGCTGAATCTGGCCAAAGATCGTATTCATCACACGTGCTTGCTGTCCAGCACCCTTACATGTCGGACATGTTTTCATGCTATGGCCTGGCTCGACGGTCGTCCCTTTACAGTGCGAGCATTCATCGTCCATATCGAGTGTTAGTTCTTCCTCAACACCGAAGACAGCTTGCTCAAACGTCAACGCAAGTGTCGTCTCAACGTCGCGGCCGCGCTTTGGACCGCGTTGCTGCTGACCGGCACCGCCGCCAAAGAATTGACCAAAGATATCACCAAGGCCGCCATCACCAAAATCAAAGTGAACATTTTGTCCGCCAAATCCTTCAAATGGATTACCGCCATAGCCAGCACCACCACTATTACCACCAACACCGGCATGTCCAAACTGGTCATATCGCTGGCGTTTTTGCTGGTCTTTTAGAACCTCGTAGGCTTCATTGATTTCTTTAAATTTTGTTTCATCACCACCTTCTTTGTCAGGGTGATGCTTAACAGCGGCCTTGCGGTAGGCTTTTTTAATTTCATCCGCTGATGCGCCCTTGGCGACACCTAGTACTTCGTAATAATCACGTTTACTCATCTGTATTTAGTATATAAAACTAGCACTCAATAGTAAAGAGTGCTAGCGTTATGTTCTAGATTGTTTTTAGAATTTTTCGCGAATATGAGCGAAGCTGTAATCCCAGTCAGCATCCGTTTTTTTCTTTGGATTAAAGATGTTCTGCGGGTCATACAAATGCTTCATTTCGGTCATGTAGCCGAGAACACTTGGACTATACATTTCTTTGAGCCACGGTCCGCGGATCATGCCGTCGTTATGCTCGCCAGATACCGATCCGCCGTGACTAATGACAAGGTTGTTCACTTCTTTCATCGCCGGCTCTAACTTGGCGCGCTCTTTAGGATCTTCGATCTTCATAAGCGGAATAACATGGAAGTTACCATCGCCCATGTGCCCTGCAATCGTCGCAAGTAGATTATACTTTTTGATAATCTTGCGAAGTTCTGGCAAGAATTCAGTTAATCGTGCCGGCGGGACAATGAAGTCATCAATGAACGGTGCGGTGTGTTTGTCTTTTACTTTGCTACGAAGCAAGTTAAAGCTCTCACGACGCATCAGCCAGAATTTACGTGACTTGGCTTCGGTCTCGTCTTCTTCCATGTATGTAAAGTTGTACTTTTCTAGATCCAAACGCGTCTGGTGGATCTTGTGCTTTACTTCATCGACACTCTCACCAGTAAACTCGATCAATAGAATTAACTGCGGCACGCCCTTTATCAGAACAAGTCCATCAGGTATCAACTGTAGTGCCAATTTAACCCAAGGCCAAAAGCCAAGTTTATTAATAAAGGCGAAAAAGAATTTGAAGCTGAGCCAAAGCGTATTGTCATCAAAGCTTTCAAAAGTCGCCGGCTTGTGGGATAGGACGGTTGGGATAACCTCTCCAAGTTGATCAATGTTGCGCATGTAGCAAACCAATGTTCCCGAATGTGCTGGCTTTGGCACGAGATTGACTTTAACGTCCGTTACAATTCCAAGCGTTCCCTGCGCACCAACAAACAACTTTGTCAGATCAAAAATGCCAGTGTCGCGCTTCCAAACATTCCATAGGTGATAACCAGTTGAATCTTTACTCACGTTAGGTGCCGCAGCAAGGATTTCATCGTAATTAGCCTCGAGTAATTCATAGGTGCGACGATACAAATTGCCTTCAAAATCATCTTGGCTCATTTTTGCGTTCAATTCGTCACGGTTCAGTGGCTTGATGACATATTCGTTGCCGTCACTTAATACGACATTTAATTCAGTGACAAAGTTGTCAGTTTTGCCAAATTCGAGAGATTTTTCACCGCCCGAGTTATTGCTGACCATACCACCGACAGACGCAAGATCACGGCTAGCTGGATAACTTGGTAAAATAGACCCGTGCTTTAGTGTCTCGAGATCAAATTCGCGGTACAACATACCAGGCTGTACATGCGCCTCGGTTGGCGTCACGCTCCATAACCGGTTCATGTGTTTACTAATATCAAGTACGATTGATTCACCGATCGCACCACCCGACATATCAGTCCCGCGAGAGCGCGGTGTAATATTCAATTCGGGATGCTCAGCTTTATGCTGGTTCACAAACGTCACTGCCGCCTTGATATCATCAGTATCCTGAGGGAATGCCACTACCTGCGGCTTGAGTTCAAATAAGCTGGCGTCGTGTGAATAAAATTCACGCGTCTCATCTGATACATCAAGCTCACCCTTGAAAGTCTTTGAAAGTTCTGTTTTTAAATCCATACCCTTTACTCTATCACTTTTACAGTCATAAGCATAGGCGGCATACAATAACTTTTGCTACCTTACATTGCTCTACTATGTGTCGTCGCGCATGTCTTTGATCGGACTTCGGGCGAGGTTACGAGAAAGCGGCAAGAGCATGCTAGTCAGTCCCGCAATGACAACGGCAGCAATAATAATACCGAGCGCACTCGCCCAGACTCCCAGCAAGCGGAACTGTTCTGTAGTACCTGCACCGATAAATGTCACTTGTGCCTGGGCTGTCGCCTGCGCCCCCCATCGATGATCTACCCATAACGAAACGGCTAGCCCAATCAGTAGCGCGGCGGCTGCAATCAGTAGTGATAACGTAATTGTATAGATCGTGTATATCGCACGAATATCATTGCGTCGTGCGCCAATAGCCCGAAATACAGCCGTCTCGCGGCGACTATCGCCAATAACCCGGCCCACCATACCCATCAAAATGAGTGCGGCGATCGCACCGACAACCATGACGGCAATTGCCAAGCCCTTCGTAGCCATGCTAATCATGTCATTTAACAAAACGCTATTGCTGCCAAAATACGAAATCATCGGCTTTGCGCCGCCGCAATCAGGTCCACTACACCCGCTGGCAACGAAGGCCTTGGCATCATTAGCGTTGGTGAATTCAACCAAATTAGTATTCATCGCAAATCCACCAGGCATGCTTGATGGATCACTATTTGGCTCGAAAAGTGCATAATCGCCTTTATTTGGCATTGTATCGTAAAGATCCTGTGGCACCACCCACTGCCCCTGTAGTGACGCACCTGCAACAGCAGAGACGAGCATGTCAATACTCGAAAACGAATCGCTGCCATAACCATCAGGTCCAATGCCCACCACGCGGAACGAAACTTTCTTTTGCACGGGGTCGACGTCTTTAGTGAATAAT
>JALRDA010000127.1 GCA_023257145.1 Candidatus Saccharimonadia bacterium
GCAAGGATGCAACATCGACGATTGCTTCCTTTAATCTTTTTAGCCCCGGATTAGCCGGGGTATTTTCTTGTCTTGATATTGACGTAGGGCGTTAAAGGTTATAGAATTATAGCAATCATTTGTGACCATGAGTGAAGAACCTTAGGAGTGTTAGTGGAAAAGTATATTTCTTTGTTTATTTTCATTTTCGTCGTGGCAATGTCAGCTGTCTTGTTTGTTTTGTATAGGCGTTGGAAGCGGCGCATGCAAGGCGACGGTCCGCCGTTGACGTTCTGGCAGGCCTGGCGGATACACACCGCACAGCAGGCAACGATCTATGTCATGATTAGCAAAATCGAGCACGACTACTATGTGAGTCGCTTGAAAGAGCTAAAGCATGAATATTTGGTGTTTACTGGTCAGGGCGAAACGATTAGCAAGTCGCTTGCTGAAAGACTGCGGACGCTCAATGATCTGATTACACACCAGTTCAATGACGAGTCAAAAAGACTTAACCTGTATTCACAGGAAATCCAAACACTTGTTACGGCAAACCATGACGAGTGGAGAGAAATACAACGGGAAATCAACGAGATGTTGGAGCCTATCGACCATTAGGAGTTGCAGTGGAACGTCTGAGTTTTGCCGAAGTCGATCCGACGGTGGCTTTGTCGAAAGAGAAAATGCTTGCCGTATCTGTCTCGTATGATCTTCGTCTCGAGCAGATGATTCAAAGGGCTCATGAGTCTCTTCGATTACGACTTGATCCATTAATTCGAGATCGGATTGATGCTGTTGTCGGTACTGCGCAGTTCGGCGCATCGATTTTTGGTCTCAATCATCGAAAGCAGTTAAATCTGCTTGCCGAAAAGTATGCACCTCATTCTGTGCGAGACCATGGCCTCTGGCTGATAAGCGCTAGTCGGCTGAATTGTGCAATTCTGTCGATGCTGTTAATGCATGATGTGGTACATGATTTATCAATGACGTTACGCGATACGCACCGTACGGCTGCACAGCAGCTTATCGGTGACATGTTGCGCACGAAGCAGTGCCTGGCACACAGCTTGTCATTGTATAGTGAGACAGACCTGCCGTACTGGCAGCTGATGAACTACTATCACGGTAGTAGTAATCTGCAAAACCCTCTATCTCGTACTGCGATGCACATTCAAGCAGTTACTGACTAGTCACCGTTCACATTCCCTCTATACCCCCGCCGAAAGGACGGGGGATTTTCATGCGTAGACATAAGCGTATCATTGACATATTAAACAAATTATGCTAATGTTAATGTATGTCAAATGAAAGTATGCCTCAGCAAAATGCCTATGAAGAGCTTTTGAATAACTTCGATGAGCATTCTGCGGCCGAACGCCAGGCGCGTCAAGATCGTAACGCCGAGCTATTTAACAAGGCTGTTAAAGTTGGTTTGATTACCGCTATTGGAGCAGGGGCTGTCAGCGGGGCGATGGCGTTTAGTGCGCATAACGAAGCCATCAAGTATGAAGGTGTGTCATTCGCCTCTGAACAGTACGGCGACGTGGACCGCGCAATCCAGGCACAGGAGTATTCGCAGGATCGAATTGATGCGCGCAATCAAATGCTTGGGCATACAGCGTTGCTAATTGGCGGTGGCGGATTGTCGCTAAGCTTTCTGAGCCAGAGAAAAAAGGAAGTGATTGTTTCTGGTGAGAAGCCGACCGAACGATCAGGCGAATAAAGCGCCTCGCCTACACAATCTAATCTGTCCCTCTCTATAATGAGAGGGATTTTTTTCGAAAGTGCTAAAATAATAATATGAAACAGAAGTTGGTTGATGGGGTGCGGAAGTATTTACCGAAAGAGGCTGTACACGGCATAGAAGAGCTGTACCGCCGCGGGCGAGTACGTTTAATTAGTTTAAAATATGGCAATCCCGCTAAGGGACTGCGCGTGATTGCAGTGACGGGAACAAACGGTAAGACGACAACGATTAACTACATCAACGAAATCTTGAAAGAAGCCGGCTACAAGACAGCAATGTTTAGTACGGCGCTGATTGAGATCGATGGTAATACACAGCTAAATGATCTAAACGCGACCGTCGGAACGACCGAGCGGATGCAGGAGTTCTTTCGCGACGCCAAGCGTGCCGAAGTGGATTATGTGGTTCTTGAGATCACAAGCCACGCTTTGCAGCAGCACAAACTAGATGGCGTGCCGATCGAGGCGGCGGTCATGACAAATCTGACACAGGATCATCTGGATTACCACAAGACTATGGAAAATTATGCTGCCGCCAAGGGTAAGCTTTTCGCCGGTGAGCCTAAGTTTATCGTATTGAACCGTGACGATGCGTGGTTTGATTACTTTAACCAGTTCCATGCCGGAGCGTTGAAAATGACCTATGGCAAGCATGAAGATGCTGAAGCGCGCATTGATTACGTGAAGTTATACAAAAAGGGCAGTGAGGCTCGACTAGTTATTGACCATCAAACGAATCTAGAATTGGCGACGGCGCTTCCGGGAACATTTAACGTTTACAATATGACGGCCGCTGCATGTGTCGCATATCTTTTGGGGTTGAAGCTAGAAGATATCACCGAGGGTGTTGCGAATCTAGAAGGTGTGCCAGGGCGCTTTGAACGAGTTGTCGAGGGTCTAGAATATGATGTGATTGTTGATTATGCGCACACGCCGGATGCACTAGAACAACTACTACAGGCTGCGAAAGAAACATCAAAAAACCGCGTTATTTTGGTCTTTGGTGCAACTGGCGACCGCGACAAGACAAAACGACCAATCATGGGTGAGATTGCCGCACGCTTGGCTGATCGGATTATTTTGACAGACGAGGAAAGCTATAACGAAGACCCACAAGCGATCCGAGACCAAGTACGTGATGGGATTGAAAATGCTGGTGCTACGGCAAAACTAACTGAAATTGCCGATCGTCGCGAGGCAATCGAGCGAGCGTTATCAATCGCTCGAAAAGACGATATCGTGCTGATTACAGGCATGGGGCACGAACAGTTCCGTATTGTTAACGGGCAAAAACTACCCTGGAACGATGGCGCAGTTGTGCGTGAACTGGCAGAAAAATATAAAAGCAAGCCAGTGATGAGCGAAAGTCGCCCACTAGGCGACACCAGCACTGGTGATCCTGTCACAAAGGCTACCGAAGAGTAGAATGTATAGTAATAAAATCCCTCGCATTGACGAGGGATTTTATTAATACCAGTTTTCGTGATGGCGTTTGTTATGTAGGCGCACCACTAGGCGTTCACCAAACTTTCGCCACAGCTTGTATGCGCTAGGGTTGATTACTACGTCCCACGCGCCAATATAATCGGTTACTTCTTTAGTAAAGCTGGTTTTGAACCGGCCAATACCGTAGTGTGGGTGCTGCGGGTTCTTAATGTCTTTTGCGGGCGGTGATCCGCAGAAATCGTGAACGACAGAACCATTTTGCTTGGCCCATTCGATGACGCGCCACTGCAAAAGGTGGCTGGCGCCATAGACGGTGCGTTCACGAATAGATGCACCATCCTTATAGGTGCTTTTGCTACCGAAGACCACTGCATACGCTCCGGCGACGATCTGGTTGTCGACATAGGCAAAAAATAACTGTCCTTGGCCTAGCGCTGCGTAGCGTTGCCAGAAAGTTCGGTAATAATCGTACTTTCGAATTCTAAACGAACCGCGCGCTGTATCAGCCAGTAGTTTATACATACGTTCACAGTTCTCGTCGGTCGTCTCGACTAGTTGCGTCGTAACACCGTCGCGTTCAGCACGTTTGATAGCATGGCGGCCTTTTTGGTTCAAGCTAGCCATAACTGAATCCATATCGGATGAAATATCAAGTTTTACTGTTGAAAAATTCGGCTGCACTGGGGTGACTTTGACTAACCCAAGCTTTATAAAGTCCGCTCGTGTCTCATCTGAATCCAAAAGCTCTGGTTCGATCTTTACGGCAAAGACGCCATTTTGTTTGGCAAATGCGGACAAATCGCCTAAAAGATCATCAAGTTCGCGTACTGTATTGATACCGGGGCCTTTTGGTAAATACCAAAGTTTACCAAGTAAAGGGACGCTTTTTTCGAGCGCAGTGATAGCAATGGTGTCAGCTACAATGTATCGCGGTGTCCAGCCGCCCATTTTCTTTTGTTCGGCAAATTCCGCGCCCTGAAAGACATTTCCCTGATCAGGGTTGGAAAGAATCAATTGATTCCATTGTTCGGTTTGATCGGGCGTAGCAAAGCGAAAGTTCATTCTTCTAGTATAGGCAACCGTAAGCTAAAAACGAAATCGCATTAGCGACGGTAGTCGTTCTTGTGAGCATTAATGATAGCTTTCCGTGCAAGCATCGTTTCGGTAAATGTTTGATTATTATGGTGCTGAGTGCGTAATTCTTGTGACTCGTCGTCGCGAATATTGTGCGGCAGATACAGTACGCCATTCCCGACTGACTGGGCGAGAGTTTTAAAATCTTGTCGAAGCAGAAGTGATTTTGCGTCTGGGACGGGGAATCGACGACTCAGGAATAGCTGTGCCGGATCAGTGATAGACTCGTTTGGTCGTGCGTCGCCGACACCTCGACCGATCTCACTGCTAGCGTTGTACCATATCGGAGCATCAGCGTTACCTTCGGCGCCGTTTATGTAGGTTTTCTTTTCCATCCAGTAAGTGCCCTGGACTAGTGAGGTGGGGAATGCACGCTGTATGAGCGACGTAGCCATTTGCATGGTTGCGCCGGATGCAAGCATCTCATCGACAAGCATAATATTTTGACCATCAAGTGTGTTTTCGGCCTCGTACGATCCGTCGTGACTAGGATTAAAAATTGAACGCAAGCCTTTGATCTGATTATCGGTTACATAACTAGCGTCAAACTTGCCGCAGTTATTAGGGTCAAGCTGTCTTGCCAGGCGCTTGCGGTCGATATTAAGATATTTAAAATCAGGCTGCTCGGGGATGTCGTCACTGCCTGGTTCGGGTGCAAGAGTGTCCCATAGTTCGCGCGTCAGCCACGAGACTGGTCGGGCAGATTTATCAAAGAAAATAACGACAGTTGGCTTTTCGTGAACGATAGTGCGCTCCGGGGTGCGGAAATTAATACCGTGCGTCATACTATAAATGAGTTTATCGGTCAGTTGAACGTACTCCATCTCAAGCTCAGGCAAAGATTTCTCGGTGCCATCGGTTTTGCGGTGAGCTTTCAGGACATCATACTTGGGCTGACGGTCGTTCATGATGATAAGATTTTATCACAAAATACGTGAAATGTCAATTAGCGCATGCTGTAAAAAAGTAAAAAAACCGCCCCCAAGCTCGTGAGAGTAGGGGCGGTGAATGAATACGCATCATAATCAGCTCTTTCGCTCGATTGCGTATCCATTTTTGGTTCTTTTTACAAAAACCTCGTTCGCTTTGTTGTTGACGTTTGTCCTGAAAACGAGATTGTACAGAATTTTTGCAATTCCCGACATTGTCGTGGGTGATGCAGTGCGGTACGTATTGTCCGCGAGAGTCCATCCGAGGATGGAAACGTATATCTCCTCCCTACGTGGACCTCTTGAAAAGTAGAAGTTGGTTAGCAGTAGCTCGGCGTCACCGGGATTGTTCTGGGACACCAGCCTAACTGCTTTGTGCAACTCTATGGTGTATTCATCTCTAGTTTTCACGCATACCTCCTGGTAGAGAACGTGCGAACTTTATTATTATAAACATATTAATAACATAAAGTCAATATTTAATAGAACAGGTGAGTGTAGAAAAGGATAACCATATTGACATAAACATAAATATGATGTATAATGATACTGATATGGCTACACGCAAAGAAATTCCTTTATATGATGCTGAATTTCATATGACATCAGATAACGACTCGCCCGATAACCATGCGATTCTCTTTGAATATGACCGAGAAACCGGACAAACAAGCTTTGATGTGGTTGATAATGTGCATATCAACAGCGAAACCCCTCGCATAAAACAATTTCAGGCACGTTCAATGGGACGGTCTATTGTCGGCCTATACAGCAAGACAGCACGCTGGGGCGACGTTATTATTACGACGTTTCATCAAAAAAAATAACGCCCAGAACGGCGTTATTTTTTAAGTTTACTTTTTCGAAGTGCTAGAGCCTCTTCTGAGGTGTCTGTCTTGTAATACTGTAGTAAGCGCTGGTCAAAGATATCAGGGTGCGTATCAGCGAGATCGAGATCAGGCAGGTAATCTTCTAGGGTGCCAGTCTTGTAGCGCTGGACGAGTGTTTGGATGTCACTATTAATTTGCTTTGTTAGTTTACCGGCGCCAACAGTTGTACCGGTTTCCGTATCAAATAGGGGCGCACTTAAGATCTGGCGACCGATGCGCTGCGCTTTGCTAGGCGACAGGCTCGATCGGCGTTCATTGATATCACCCACGCCACGACCGTCTAGTGTGTCTGCTGAATACCACGCAGGAACGTAGCGAGCTGCTTTTTGCATATCCTTAGAGCCGATATCCCAGGCAATTTGACCGGGATCTGACCACCAAAGTCCTTCAAATTTGGCTTCTGGAACTGCGGCGCGCAGCAGTTGCAAGGCGATACGGAGGGTGTTTCCTGAACTTTTTACCTCATCAACAATGGCAATGGTTTTTCCATCAAGTCGAGTGGATAGCGACCATACTTTTTCAATATCTTTATTTTGTTCGTCAATTACTTGATCTTCCTGTTCTTCAATCGATATGAGATCTGAACTTTCAACGTATAAGGCGCGTATACGAGTTAGTGCATGTCGTAAGTAATCAGGGTCCATTAGTTCGATCGAGACTTGATCGGCAGGGATGTCTTCGAGGTTGATGTCATCTTTGCCGTCAATAAAGCCCATCTCAGCTAGCCATGGACGCTTGTCTATATTAAGAAAGTAAGCTTGCGGTTCGTTACCTGCAGAAAATTCTTCCCAGAGTCCGTGAACAATTTTGCGCACAGGGCGCGCAGACTTGTCCAGATAAATTGCCGCATCAAATGGTGTTTCGTTTAAGCGTTCACCTTCAAGCATGTGTGAACTTGCACGAGTTGTATTATCAAAAATCGAGACCAACTCTTGGGTGTCATTAATCATGCTGCGTTCAATCGCTTTTAATTCACGTTCTTCTCGGTAAGGGGCGAGCTGGCCGCGCTTATCAGCTTTGAGTTTGACCTCAATATTGTGCTGAATAAATTTATAGGGTTGCTTTTCTGGCATGTTGATCTTTACTGATGTAGTTAATGGCTTAATGTTACCACAAATTATAATAAAAGTCAATATCTAGACAGTGTTATAATAGGGGTAATGACTGAAGATATGATTACTGAGACTGGAATACGAGGTACAGTTGAAACTGGACTCACTACTGAATATGCGTGGAACACAGGAAAAGCTGTTGCCGATTGGCTGCCGACGGCGGGTAGTATTATTGTACTTTATGTGTCGACTGGCCAGCAGACGGCGCGCGCGATTATCGAAGGATTGCGCTTGCAGGGGCGAAGTGTTGTTGATGGTGGCATTGGAGACAAATATGCAGCGACCGCACATATCAAAACGAGTGGCTTATCAGGTGCTGTAGTTGTTGGTGTTGAAGAATCAACGGGCGTCGTGCTTATCCAAATCTTTAACGAGGGTGGTGATGTAGTTGGCCGCGAATCTGGCCTACTTGAGCTTGCAGAGCTAACTGATGCGGGTAATTTTGTGCCTGCAGCAGTTAAGGGTGAATTAACAGCAATTGCATAGTATAGATGATGTCAGTAATTAGCACTCGCGCCTTGCAAGTGCTAATTTTTTTGTCTACAATAATACGTACGAACTAATCAAAGTAATGGAGGATAATTATGACTTCACCTATTAAACCTCTGGCGGATCGTGTCGTTGCGGTGCGCGAAGTGCCAGCAACTAAAACTGCAAGCGGTATATACTTGCCAGATAATGCCAAGGAAAAACCCGTACTGGCTGTTGTGAAGGCGGTTGGCCCAGATGTAACAAGCCTCAAAATCGATGATAAAATTGTCTACAAAGAATACAGTACGACCGAGCTAAAAATTGACGGGACAGAATATCTGATCGTGAAGGAAGAAGACGTTCTGGCGACGGTCTAGATATGGATGCTTTAACAAATATAGTTATTATCGCGCTTCCATTCGTTATTTATATAGTGTATTTTTTAGCGGTATTTTATCTGGTTAAAACCGTTGTTTATGTAATGCAGTTACCGAAAAAACTACTAGCGATGGAACGACGAATTCGAGAACTTGAACAAAAGGAGGATAAATAATGGCAAAAAAAGTTTTTTACGATGATGATGCGCGTACTCGTGTGCTTGGTGGGGCGAAAGCATTATATGATGCAGTAAAAGTAACCTACGGCCCAAAGGGGCGCAACGTAGTCATCGCCAAGGGGTACGGTGGCCCAACCGTCACGCACGACGGAGTTACGGTTGCTGAAAGTATCGATCTGCCTGAGAATGACGATGAAACACTTGGATATAAAGTAGGTGCAGAACTGATCAAGCAAGCGGCGACAAAGCTTAATAAAGTTGCTGGCGATGGGACAACGACGGTCACTATCTTGACGTACAGTATCCTAAAAGAGGCGAACCGATTGATTGCTGCGGGCCATAACCCGATGGAGCTGCGCAAGGGGATTGAAGCGGCGGGAGCTGAGGTTTTGAAGCAACTTGAAGGCCTGGCGGAGAGTGTGGAAGGAAAGCATGACCGTGTCGCAGAGGTAGCTACGATCAGTGCTGGTGACGAAGTGATCGGAAAGCTCATTGCCGATGTGATTCAAAAAATTGGCAAAGACGGCGTGGTGACGGTTGAAGCCAGTCAAGGACTAGAGCTGGAAGCGGAAGTTGTTGAGGGCTTTAGTCTGGATCGTGGATTTGTTAGTCCATTCTTTATTACTGATGCTGCGCGCCAAGAGGCGGTATATGAAAAGCCGGCTATTATCATTACTGATAAAAAAATCAGCAGCGTTCAGGAATTTTTACCAATGTTAGAAAAGCTTGCGCAAGCTGGCAAGAAAGATGTTGTTTTGATTGCCGATGAGGTAGACGGCGAGGCGCTGAGTATTTTAGTGTTGAACAAACTAAAAGGCGTCTTTAATACAGTGGCTGTCAAAGCACCGGCATTCGGTGATCGTCGTAAAGAAATTTTACAGGATATCGCAACCCTTACTGGCGCAATCGTTGTCAGCGACGACCAGGCGCTATCATTTGAGTCGGTTGGACTAGAGGTTGTCGGAACGGCACGTAAGGTAATTGTCGGGAAAGATGAAACGACGATTGTTGAAGGTGCAGGTGATTCTGGTGATGTAACAGTGCGAATTGCTCAGATCAGTGCACAAGCTGAAAATGCCAGCAGTGAATACGATAAAGAGCAGTACATGAAGCGCGCAGCTGCACTATCAGGCAAAGTGGCTGTGATTAAAGTCGGTGGCGCGAGCGAAACGGAAATCGATGAAAAGAAGTTCCGTGTTGATGACGCGGTTGCGGCGACTAAAGCAGCACTCGCCGAAGGTATTGTTGCCGGCGGTGGTGTGACACTTGTGAATATAGCGAATACGATTGAAGCGAGCGGTTCAGATAGTATCAGTGCTGGTCGTCAGATTCTAAAAAATGCTTTGAAGCAACCATTCCTGCAGATTACCGCTAACGCTGGTTTGAATAGCGAAGCGTTACTCGCGCAAGTTGAGGCGGGTGCGACTGGACAGGGTGTTAATGTGAATAATCCTGAAAAAGGGTTGATTGACGTAAAGAAAGCGGGCGTTATCGACCCAGCACGTGTTACAAAGGAAGCAGTGCAGAACGCGGTGTCTATTGCATCAACTGCTGCGACGATGGGTGCATTAGTGGTTGACGTCCCAGAGACTGAATCTGCTGCACCTGCTGGCGGCATGCCTGGTGGTATGGGCTTCTAATTTAGATACAAGTAAAGCCGTGGATAGGGCGTCCGAAAATACAGGGCGTCCTATTTTTGATCTGATATGATATTGACTTTATATAGATACGATGATTTAATAGATTTCGTATTTCAGATGGAACATTGACAAAAAGGTGGCGTTAGCTTGAGTACTAAGGAACTTGAACGTAGATTGGTCGTTAAGCTTCAGTCGAGGTCGTCCAAGTCAATCTCGGCAAAGGGTAGAATGGAGTGTCATATTGCTCCTATGATCGGGCTTGAGCAAACCAGCGTTGGATATAGTATCGCCGCTGGTTTGATTCAGAAGATGGAAGAAGACGGGACGATTGCTGTTGAATCCAGCGGATCGAACATACGAGAGGTGAAGCTACTAGTGATTGACGACGAAGCTGTCAACCAGGTGAAAAAGTCTGATGAGCCAGCGTTGGCTCCGACTGACGAGAGCCTCACTACGAAGGCAGACAAGATGTCGTCAGTGAAAGAGGCTGATCGCGTAGCGGGCGAGGAGCTCGTCGCGACGCCAGCAGAACAACGAAAGCTTGAGTTGTTGAACCTGGCGTGGGTCATCTTGCAGGACGCATCGGATCCAGACGGTAACGTTATGGGTGCGACCGCCCCTGTTATCGAGCAAGGTCTCAAAGGGCAAGGCATTATCGTCACTGAAAGTACTGCAAATCAATTAAACTGGCTCCTTGGGAAACTGGACCGGCGTATTCTGCGTGGGCCGCGTAAAAAGGCTGTGCAGGAGATCTCTCAGTCTGGCAGGGAGATAAGTTTGCAAGAGTTGCGTTCAGTCATGCTGGCCACTGCCAGACCGAAGGTCGTCAAGGACAAGAAGACGGAGCCACTAGTGAAAGCCGAGCAGTCCGCTTCGGTAGAGCTAAAGGCGGCAAAAGCCCCCGAAGTTCCCAAGGCGAATCGAGTGCAGCTGACGACGACTGGAAACAGGCCGTTGCAGGAGGTGCTGGCAGATATTATCGAAGATTTGCGAAAGCAGCTTCGTGAAAAGGATGAAACTATCGGTAGCCTTCAAAAACGACTGAGAGAAGGAGGGGAGGCTGCACAGCAAATTATTAAGAATCTGAACAAAGATCTTGATACTGCAAATGACGAGAAGCGAGAGCTTAAAGAGCAGCTGATGCAAACCAATACTCCAACCCCGCGCGTCGAGAAGTTGCTTGCCGAACTCTCAAAGACGACGACTAGCTAACGCCTGTCGCTACCACTGAGATATAACCCCGTACGATATTCGTACGGGGTTATTTCAATTTCATGGGTGATAGAAGTAAGGCGCTGCGATCAATAAAACACCCGCACAGTTTGCGGGTGTTTTAAAGTGGAGTAATTGTTCGTGTTACGCAGTTGGTTGCGCAGCGGCACCTGAGAGGTAGTCAATTTCCTTGATGATATCAAGAAGTGCTTGTGCGCGGCGTGCTTCATCGGTGATCAGGCGTGCGGCAGCAAATGCCGGGCCAATAAGTGCCTGGTCGTCAGTTGAGCGGAGAAGAAGCAGATATGTGTCAAACTTTTCCTCTGGGGTAACGTCAAGCTTATCGACAAGTGGACGAAGTTCACTAAGTGCGTCTTGCTTGATACTGTCTAGGTCGCCAGATACCGCAGTTGTTGGCATTACTGGTGTTGGTAATGCGATATCATCAGGCACTGATGGTGCAGGTGGCGTTGGCACTTCGACCGCTGCTGCTTCATCAGCAGCCGGCGTGTCGACGACGTCATCATTACCCTGTTGATTAATGCCAGCCAATACTTTGGCTAGTTCCTGATCGTCACTAATTGATTGTTGCGCTTGCGGTTGAATATCCATGCCCACCCCTGATATTAATACTTATGCTTCTTTACTAAATACTGTATCATAGTAACAGTTAAAGCCGCAAGTAAATCGAACAATAGGGGGTGTGATGTTAGATGATTTGAACGTGATTAAACAACGTGATCCAGAAAATGCGTTGCAAGTTGCAGCAGAGCAGTTTGCGCAGACGCAATTTTCGGTCAATGTAGGCAACCCAGCGCATGATCAGCGTGAAATTACGCAGGTAGTTATTGCTGGTATGGGCGGGTCGGCATTGGCGGCGCTAGTCGTTAAGTCCTGGCTAAAAAATCGCTTAAACGTTCCGGTTGAAATTATTCGTACTTACAATTTGCCACATTATGTCGGTCAAAATACATTAGTGATTGCCAGTAGTTATTCTGGTAATACCGAAGAGACGGTGAGTGGACTAGATGAAGCGATCGAGCGTGGAGCGCAGGTGGCGATTATTTCAGCTGGCGGCAAGTTGATTGAGTATGCGGCTCAGCACGATACAGCATATGTGCAACTCCCAGCTAACCTGCAGCCGAGGATGGCGGTTATTTATAATCTGCGTGCACTTGTTGGATTGCTGGCGCATTTTGCTGTCGCTGACTTTGATGTCTGCAACGAGATCGAAGCCACGGCTAAATGGTTAGAGTCTGAAACGGCTAATTGGGTTAGTACGGTTACCACCGATAAAAATTACGCAAAGCAGTTAGCGCTCCTAGCCGTGGGGAAGACCCCGGTGTTTTATGCAGGCAGCTTGATGGCGCCTGTGGCATATAAATGGAAGATTAGCTGGAATGAGAATGCTAAGAATGTCGCATTCTGGAATGAATTACCCGAGTTCAACCACAACGAATTTATGGGGTGGACATCTCATCCGATTGAAAAGCCATTTGCCGTGTTTGACTTGGTGAGCGATCTGGAGCATCCGCAAATTCTGAAACGTTTCACGGTCAGTGATCGACTACTGAGTGGGCAGCGGCCAAAATCGATAGTCGTTAATTTAACCGGCGAAACCGTTATTGCACAAATGCTATGGGGAAGTATCTTGGCTGACTTTGTTAGTATCTATGTAGCAATTTTAAACGGTGTTGATCCGACGCCTGTGCCAATAATAGAGAAGCTTAAAAAAGAACTAGCATAACTAGTGAAAATCTATAAAACACACCGGCTATATGTTGCCGGTGTGTTTTTAGTTGAGCGACAGGCGCTAGCTGTTAGTGGTATTGGCGAAGTGATTCTATTGGGTCTTTTTGTGCTGCGCGGATGGCAGGATACAAGCCAAACAGCGTCCCGACGATTGCTGCAATTCCGAATGATGCGCCAGCGATACCCCAGGTGAAAACGGGATCGAAAGGTAGCACAGTACTGACCATGAAAGCGATTAGATACCCAGCGATATAGCCGAGCAGGCCGCCTAAAAGACTCATGATAAGCGACTCGGTCATAAACTGGCTGACTATATTCATGTCACTTGCGCCAACTGCTTTGCGAAGGCCAATTTCGCGGGTGCGTTCAGCAACACCAACCAGCATGATATTCATAATACCTACGCCACCAACGATTAACGAAATTGCTGCGATAACCGTCATGATAGTTGTGATTGCAAGAAAGAATTTACTAGTTGGCTCGGCAATTTCTTTCCCTGTCATGATGGTGTAGTCTTTTTCATCCTGATGGTTGGCAAGTAGCATCTTGTCAGCGGTGCTAATAACAGAAGGTAGAGTATCTGCCGAGTCTGCACTGACGTTAATTTGCTGTATCTGCGCAATTCCTTGATTGAATGACTTGCCGGTTTCAAGGCTGATGATTGCGGTGTGGTCAAAATCGATACCATTATAATTAATTGGATTGTTCATGTATTTCAAAATGCCGATGACCGTAAATGTTTCTCCGCGGTAGGTAAATGTCTGGCCAATTGATTGGTCGGTGCCAAACAAATCGACAGATAACTGACTGCCAATAACCGCTGTATTTTGATTCGTGACGGTATCAATGAATTGTCCATCACGGATAGGTAATTGGACAATTTCCTCGAGTGCAGGCGTGGTCGCGACGATAGTGCTATTGGTTGGCTTGGTGCCGCTACTATTGGCTTTCATTGTGCCATTTAATACCATTAACGGCGCAGCTGCTTTTACCCCAGGAGTGGCTTCAATGTCACGTAAATCCTTTTCGGTTAAGGTGCTAGTCGTGAAGGTGCCCGATGCGGTTGGGTTTGCGAAATCATTAACGTCTTTTTCGATCACGCCAGGGCGGACAACGGCGATGTTTCCACCAAGGTTGTCGATTTGCGTGCCAACGAGTTTTGTAACCCCGCCACTAAGTGACAGGATTGTCGTAATGCTGGCTACTCCGATTGCAACACCGAGAATAGTTAATAATGTGCGCATGCGAGTGCTGCGAAGCGAGTGGTAGGCGTTTTGGATGTGTTCAAATATAAGTAAGTTGTTCATTTCTTCGCCTGTTTCTTTTTACGACCGGTTGCTGATTTTTTGGATTCAACTTTTGTTGCTTTTGATGATCCGAGTGGCTTCTTGGCGGATGGGTCTTCTGGTGTAACAGGATTTTTAGTGTCGCTCGCAATTTTACCGTCAAGCATGTGAATGACTCGGCTTGCGTAGGTGGTTAAATTGGGATTGTGCGTCACCATCACGATGGTATTGCCACGTTTATGAATGTCGGATAATTCCTGCATGACGATGTGGCTAGATTTACTATCCAGGTTACCGGTCGGCTCATCGGCGAGAATGATAGAGGGGCTATTAACGAGCGCGCGGGCGATAGCAACGCGCTGCATTTGTCCGCCTGATAATTGCCATGGCATGTAATATTCACGTTCCGAAAGGTGAAAGTTCTTAAGAATTTCACTAGCCATTGTAAGTCGTTTTGTTCGGTGTATGCCCTTGTATGTTAAGGGAAGGGCAACGTTTTCAATTACGTTAAGTCGATTAATGAGATTGAAACTTTGGAAGACGATACCGATTTGCTGGCTGCGAATGCGAGCATGACGGGTGTTGCTAAGATTTTCAATTGATTTTCCATCCAGCAGGTACTCGCCATCGTCAGAACGATCCAGTAGGCCTAATATATTAAGCAGAGTGGTTTTCCCACAGCCGCTTGGCCCCATGATCGTAATAAATTCGCCTTTTTCGATCGTTAAATCGATCGCATCAAGTGCGTTATGTTCTGCGTCACCAAGGCCATACTTTTTCGTAAGGCCGCGCAGTTCGATAACAGGAGGATTTTTCTTGGACATCTCCCCTCATTATAAGGAGGCCGCCGGTGTAAAAGCAACCATTCTAGGGCGTCAATTATACAACTAGTATAATTTATGGTCTGCATCGATTGAAATAAGACGAGTTGATGCAATCAATGTCTGAACACTCTGTTAAAATAGATGAATAGCACGGAGAGGTGGCCGAGTGGTTGAAGGCGCACGCTTGGAAAGCGTGTGTGCCAGCAATGGTACCGCAGGTTCGAATCCTGTTCTCTCCGCCAAATAAAACGCAGCTCGGTTGAGCTGTTTTTTATTTTTAGTCGGTTGATCGTCGCATGCTACACTGAATTTATGGAATATACTTCGTTCTCTGAGCAGCAAGTGTCAACTAACGATCAGGGGGCTGTCATTCGTGAACCATCATTGGAATCTTCACCGATAGGCGATGCGGAAATCTATATTGAAAATCGCTATCCAAAAGAGGGATTCGCTTTAAATACCGCCTGTGATATCTTAGCGATCATTCTAGAACAGCGTGGGCGCGTACTTTACCATCCCGATACCGGTAAGGAGCCTATTACTGTCAGTCGGGGAGGGAAGCTGTACATTCCGCAAGGTGAGGCGTATGCATTTGAAGGGCCTGTAAAGCTAGAATATGTGTCGTTCCCACCGTGGACTCCGGATCAGGCGAAGCATATTCAATAAATCTAGGATGGTTATTTCACCCAAGGTGACCACAATGTATTATTCGAATCCCAGCCGACGGCGCCATAAGATCCTGACCAGCTAGCCACACCGACTAGCGCGCAGGTTTCGGCGCCCCATAAGGTGGTCGAATGTGTTGTAACACCAGTCGCCTGCGTATATTTGTACTGTGTGCCGTTACGAGAGCGAGCGCTGAGAGCAAATTCATTCGTGCTGTCATTACGGCAAAAGTACAGATTATTTTGCGAAGTTTGATATGCCGTACGATTGAATCGCATATCCATTGCGGCTGTCGGTAGCGGATGAACGCCGTTGATGGCATTCTCGGCGGCAATTTTTTTGGCCATCGATGCTAGATCATTTTGAACATTAACGTTATATGCTCGGTTTTGAATACCGTTATACGCCACGATCGTAATGGCAGCAAGGATGCCGATAACGACGATGACAATTAGTAATTCAACAATAGTAAAGCCAGTCTGATGTTTGTTTTTGGGGTGCATTACTCTAAAGTATAAGCAATTTAAAAGTAATAATCAAAACCGTTACGATAGATATACTACTTAGTAATTTGATACACTGAATACAAATGCTGTTCAAGAAATTATCTATACTACCGATTATTGCATTCATTAGTGGCTTTGCATTAATGACGTTTGAATTAGCGGCTGCGCGTGTGTTGGCGCCAAGTATCGGTAGCTCTACCTACGTCTGGACGAGTGTTATTGGGGTAATCATAGCTGCACTTAGCCTGGGCTACTGGGCGGGTGGCCGCGTTGCCGATAAACGAAACCGCCCGACGGACATTGCTTGGATATGTTTAGCGATCGCTACTGCGATTACACTAACGCTTCTGAACTATCAGCAGTTAATAGATACAACCGTTCAGACTATCGCGGATTCCCGCCTGCAGGGAGTAGTGGCGTCACTGCTCTTGTTTGCACCGACAAGTTTTTTGATTGGTTCGCTTAGTCCGTATCTGGTGAAGCTACGGGTGACCTCACTGGCTACGTCAGGACAATCATTTGCGAGCCTGAGTGCGCTGGAATCTATTGGCGGAATTACGGGAACGTTCATCACGGGGTTTATATTATTTGGTTATATCGGCGCTAGGGAAGCATTTGCTGTCGTCGTATTATTGTTACTCGTTAGTAGCTGGCTGATTACCCCAGGGCATCGCTGGCAAGCGCGAGCTGCTATTAGTATTGTTGTTGGATTAGTGTGTTTAGGATCGCTACTGATAGCGAACAAAGGTAACATCGACACGCCAAGTGCGCATTATTCTATCTTTGATGCATGGGTAAACGGTGATCCTGTGCGTGGCATTGCTTCAGGGCCAGGTGGAACGCAGTCGGGCGTGTATGTGTATCAACCAGAAAAATTAGTTTTTTGGTACACGCAGCGAATGGCCGAGGTGGTTGCTCAGGCACCAGAGCGTAATAATATATTAGTGCTTGGCGGCGGTGCATTTACTCTGCCACAGTATCTGGCGCGGACGTACCCTGATAGTACCGTCGATGTCGTCGAAATTGATCCCAAACTTGCCGACATTGCTCGGCAATATTTTTCATATGAGGATCCGAAAAATGTGAATATGATTTTCGAGGATGCGCGTACCTATATTAATAAAACTGATAAGGTGTATGATGCGATTCTTGTTGATGTTTATAGTGATGCTGATGTGCCATTTAGTTTGGCGACGAAAGAGTATGGTCGGCAGATTGAACGTGTTCTTGACGACAAAGGTGTTGTGATTGTAAATATGATTGCTGGACAACGTGGTGCATGCCGAGAGCTGCTGCAAGCACTTGATGCCCCGTATCGTCAGAGTATGTCGTTTGCCGCCTATATGTCGCAGCGCCCGGCGCACGTGAAATCGAATATGATTGTCGCATATAGTAAGCAACCAATTCGATGGGTCGGTGCTACGCCACTCGTACTTCCTGCATCGACAGCGTATACAGATAATTTTGCTCCCCTCGAGCGACTACAACAGGATTGTCAGGCTGGTAAATAGTACATCAGTCTGTGTCTAACAGTATAGAAAAAGAGCGGCAAAGTAGTGAACACTATCAATGTCCGCATATATAGCGCTTTTTGGACCTAAATCTATAATAAATACGCTATATATAGCGTTGTAATAAAGAAACGGGACACTACACAGGGGTATGAAGCTTACGTTTTGCTGTGTAGTAATAAAAACTTACAAAAAAGCTTGAAAAACCATATATAGGGGCATATAGTTCTATACAGACACTACATATGTAGCCGTTCAATCAAAACAGACATTTTGCAAGAAGGATTTGTACGACCCCAAGAGAACACTTGAGGAGGTCTTCTTGTGACACTTTGAGGGAGGTGTATATGTCGCAAAAACATAATAATAGGGGAATAGAATGAGCACTATCCACGTTGTCAAACGCGATGGCACCCGCGAACCATTTGATGCGAACAAGATCAATCTGGCGTTAGTCGCTGCAAGTGAAGGTCTTCCAGACCAAATCAGTAAAGTTGTACAGGTTGCAACTGAGCTACAATTAACATTATTCGACGGCATCACGTCCGAGCAACTAGATGAAGCGGTCATCCACACCGCACTACAGAACGTCAAAGAGGATCCTGACTTTGATAAGATTGCTGCTCGGCTGCTGCTTAAGAACATCTACAAGAATATTCTTGGTGACTATGCCACTGCGGAAGAACTAAAGAAGCTACACGAAAAGAAGTTCGCCGATTACATCAAAGAAGGTGTTAAGGACGGCCTGCTAGACGAGCGCATGAGCACTAAAGTATTCGACTTGAAGCGCCTAGCAAAAGCGCTTGATCCAACTCGTGACGATCTAAGTAAATACCTAGGGGTGGTGACGAATAAAAACCGCTACGCACTACGCAAGCAAAGCGGCGCACCTATCGAAGTGCCACAGTTTACGCACATGCGTATCGCGATGGGTCTTAGCTTCAACGAAGCCGATCCAACCGCAGCGGCAATCGATTTCTACGAACACATGAGCCGATTGGAATATACCCCAGGTGGCAGTACCCGTGTGAACGCGGGCGGCTCGTTCCCGCAGCTATCGAACTGTTTCCTCGTTGAAGTACAGGATGATATGGAATCAATCGCCAAAGGCATCCGCGATACTATGTGGATTGCTAAGGGAACCGGTGGTATCGGTATTAGCCTGAATAAGCTCCGTGCTTCAGGCAGCCCGGTCAAGACAACCAACACCGAATCTACTGGTCCGATTCCATTCATGAAGATGATTGATACGGCACTCTTCGCGGTTTCGCGAAAAGGCAAAAAAGCCGGTGCAGCAGCCCTTTATATGGAAAACTGGCACCTTAATTTCCCTCAATTTCTAGATCTTAAACAAAACTCTGGTGACCCATATCTGCGTACTCGTTTTGCAAACACGGCGGTCTTTATTAGCGACGAGTTCATGAAGCGCGTGCAAAAAGCAGAAGATTGGTATCTATTTGATCCAGCCGAGACACCTGATCTTCCTGAACTCTACGGTGCAGAATTCTCTAAGGCGTATGCGAACTACATTAAAAAAGCTGAACGTGGTGAAATGCGTGATTTCCAGAAGATCAACGCCCGCGAGCAGTTCTATCAGATCTTGACCGTCTTGCAGGCAACAAGCCATCCGTGGCTTACCTGGAAGGATACGATCAACGTTCGTGCACTGAACAACAACACTAGCACGATCCACCTTTCAAACCTTTGTACAGAAATCACGTTGCCACAAGACAAGGATAATACTGCCGTTTGTAACCTTGTCAGTATTAACCTTTCAGCGCACCTTAACGAAGATAAGACTTGGGACTGGGCTCGCCTTGAAGCGAGTACGCGCAGTGCTATTCGTCAGCTAGATAACCTATGCGACATTACGAATACACCGATTCCTGAAGCAATGCATTCAAACCTCCAGAACCGCGCACTTGGTCTGGGTGTCATGGGCTTTACGGATGTGATTGAAAAGCTAGGTTATAGTTACGAATCAGAAGAAGCCTATGATCTGATCGATCAGCTGACCGAATTTGTCAGTTACAATGCTATCGACGAATCAGCAGAGCTTGCGCAAAAACTTGGTTCATACCCAACATTCAAGGGAAGTGGTTGGAGCAAGGGTATCCTTCCATTCGATACAATTGATCAGTTGGCGACAGACCGTAAGGTAAAAGTTGAAGTCAATCGCAAGCATCGCCTTGACTGGACTGACCTTCGTAAAAAAGTCCAAAAGGGTATGCGCAACGCAACACTGATGGCAATTGCACCAACGGCAAATATCGCGCATATTGCTGGCACAACGCCAGGTCTAGATCCTCAATTTGCACAAATTTTCAGCCGCGCCACCCTAAACGGTAAGTTCCTTGAAGTAAATGTGAACCTCGTAAACGACCTTAAGAAACTAGGTATTTGGGATGATGTTAAGGAAGAAGTTCTCCGTACGCAGGGTGATGTACAACAAATTGATGCAATTCCACAGCACATCAAAGATGTATACAAAACTAGCTTCCAGCTTAGTCCATACTCATTTATCGAAGTCGCTGCCCGCGCACAAAAATGGGTCGACCAAGCTATTAGCCGCAACATGTACCTTGAGACGCGAAATATTGACGACTACATTGATATTTACACGACTGCATGGAAACGCGGTCTAAAGACTACCTACTACCTGCATGTAAAACCTCGGCATACCGCAGAACAAAGTACCGTCAAAGTGAATAAATCAGAATCTGGCACCGGTCCACGAAAATCTGGATTCGGCTTCGCTAAAAAACAATCAGTATAAAAACAACTAGGGGGATAACTGAAATGGCAAACGCAAACGCAATCATCAACGACGAAATGACACTAGAGGAAAAACTAGCAGCAATCGATCTTGCGATGAAAAATGCACAAGAAATGGCAAACGAGGAAGCGGTGAGTAGAGGCGTTGACGCTGTACCGATCGATCCTCAAGAATTTTTGATGTGCGAAGGTTGCCAATAGGCGAGGTGCGAGATTCGCTATGGAGCACTTGTATGAATCGCCAGTTGTTGACCAAGATAAGATTAGACAAAACAATCTTCTTCGAGGACAATTAGGTATACGGGCATATCAGATTGCAACGGGTAATTACACAGCGCCACTAGGTCGTCAGTTCGCGATGAATGACATGGCGCTTGTGTATGAAGCGATAGACGCTATTCCAAATCTAGTTGACGGACAGCAAGTGCTTCCAATAGAAGAATTTAGTAAATAAGGAGTTTATATGGCAGGAATATTAGGTACAGGAATTCAAGACGGGCTGCTACTAAAGCCTGTTCATTACCAGTGGGCGATGGATCTATACGATCAGGCGGTTGCAAACACGTGGTTTCCGAACGAGATTCAGCTAGTCCAGGACCTTGCGGACTGGAAGAAGATGACCGACGAAGAGCGCCACGCGTTGACGTTCCTCATGAGCTACTTCAACCCGAACGAACTACTCGTCAACAAGGCATTGGCGTTTGGCGTATACCCATACGTCAATGCAGCTGAATGTCATTTGTACTTGGCAAAGCAGATGTGGGAAGAAGCGAATCACTGCATGTCATTTGAATATGTCCTAGAGACCTTCCCGATTAACCGCGATGACGCCTATGCGGCGCACGTTGAAACCCCTTCAATGGCACGTAAGGAAGAATTTGAAACTAAGTTCATCAAGCGCATGACTGAAGATACGCTTGATATCACGACGACCGAAGGCAAGAAGGACTTTGTCCGTAACTTGGTGGCCTATAACATCATCCTTGAAGGTATCTGGTTCTATAGCGGCTTCATGGTGGCATTGTCATTCCGTCAGCGCAATCTGCTGCGTAACTTTGGCTCACTCATTGACTGGGTAGTGCGTGACGAATCACTTCACCTGAAGTTCGGTATCAACTTGATTCTAACTGTTCTCGAAGAGAACGAAGACTTGCAGACCGAAGAGTTTGCCGCTGAAATCAAGCAAATGATTCTTGACGCTGTTGAAATGGAAGAGGCATACAATAAGGATCTATTGCCAAACGGCATCCTTGGCCTCAATAGTGACTACATCAATCAGTACGTGAAGTACCTCGCTGATCGTCGCCTCGAAGAGCTTGGATTTGAGCCACACTACAAAGTCTCGAACCCAGCCAAATGGATGGCAGCAGCAAACGATACCCTGCAGTTGGTGAACTTCTTTGAAAGTACCAACACCAGCTACGAAGTAAACGCTGGCGGTTCATCGACAAAACCAGCCGAAGGACAAAGCCCAAGCGCTGATCGTCACGAGAACGATCCAGAGAATAGTATTTTGACTAAATAAGCGAGTGGGCCGAAAGGCCTACTTTCTTTAACTAGATGTCTAATCAAGGGGAGAATATATGAAGATTACAATTTGTGGCTCAATGATCCACGAGCCGCACATGGCTGAAGCGGCTGAGGAGTTGCGGAGTCGAGGATACGAGGTCGACAAGCCGAATGTTGTCGAGGGGCATGTTTATGCTGATAATCTGGATGCAAACGCCGGATTAAAGCGCGGGTTTATTGATGAGCATTTTGCAAAAATTGATACGTCTGATGCGATTCTGGTCATTAACGATGATAAGAATGGTATTGCGAATTATATAGGCGGGAATACGCTAATTGAAATCGCGTACGCCTATGCACAGGGACTGGAGGTATTTGTGCTTAATCCCATTCCCGAGGTAAACTATGGAGACGAAATACGTGGAATGCACCCTATTGTTCTAAACGGTAGACTAGAAGCAATCGACGAATACATGCAGACACTGCCTGTCCTAGCTGTAAGTAGTGAAAGTCCCGTCAAACATACAGCTCTAAGTCGCGGGCTTCGTCGAGCGGGTATTCGGACGCGCCTCACTGGTATCAAAGTTGCTTCGGGAGTGAACGAGCAGCCTATAAGTATCGAAGAGAGCTATGACGGTGCCATCAACCGGCATGCTCATTTGAAAGCTGCGACGATGGGTGAGGAAGTTACCTATCTCGCGACGATTGAAAGCGGGTATCATACGGTTCATAAAGATCACAATGCGTTCGGCTGCTCGGCAATCGTGATTGAAAAAGTTAATGGCGAGCAAAAAATAGGTGTTGATCTGGATATCGAGTTTCCTCGATCAATGACGGACAAGATCCCTCAAGAGTACCCTGATATCGGTGTATTGGTGCAGCAGGAATATGGTTCGAAATTAAAAGATCCGTACCCCTACTTTACGGGCGGCAAGCTAACACGAGCGCGCGTACTTGAAAACGCAGTGTATAACTTGGCGATTCAGCTGTCTTGAGCTCGGATCGGGTCATGGCTGCAGTAATGCGTACCAAGGTCTTTGAATAGCAGGCTGATTATTTGCCGTTTTTCTCACGGTGCATACAGCCGGGCCAGCAGCAGGGGCGGCGCATGCCTTCGATTAATTCTGTGTAGGTACGCTCGACTCGGCGCTCACGTGTCTCGATAAGTTTGGCTGACTCAACCCAACACAGCCATTCATTACGCGCCAGTGGCGTGATGTCATTCCAGGCGGCTGCCGCATCAGGATGGGCGACAAGCGTCTTTTTTAGGTCAGCAGGTAGTGTATGAACCGTACCGCTAAGGAGTGAAAGTGTCTTCATGATACATATAGTATACCGCGTTCGCCGTCCGTGGTATATGACTAATGTATGTGAGATAGCCAACGACCATCTCGGACGGTATTTTGTTATGATAGAGCTAGGACGTTATAACAAGCAAGGAGGATTTATGGAGCAAAAAATCACACCGAATTTATGGTTCGATGGAAATGCACAGGAAGCGGTTGATTACTACGTGTCTGTTTTTCCAGACAGTAAGATCTCTGGTACGTCATATTACCCTAGCGAAGGACTAGCTGATTTTCAGCAGCATCTAGCTGGTCAGCCACTAACGATTGATTTTGAACTAAGCGGCAATCGGTTTACTGTAATTAATGCCGACCCTGAGTTTAAATTTAATGAATCTATCTCTTTTGTTGTGACATGTAAAGATCAAGAAGAGATCGATTATTATTGGGAGAAACTTTCTCGCGTACCCGAGTCTGAGCAGTGCGGCTGGTGTAAAGATCAATTCGGCTTGAGTTGGCAAATTGTTCCGAAGGATATGGGGGCGCTTATGCAAAAGCCTGAAGCGTTTGCGCATATGATGCAGATGAAAAAGCTTGTGATCGCTGATTTCTAGCACACAATTAGATTAAAAAAGAGTTGCTATATATTGTATAGCAACTCTTTTTTAAAAGGTGTATACTAAAATAAGTATGAAAACGAAACTACTTATCTATGGCATCACTGGTGATCTTTCGACGCGCAAATTATTGCCAGCGCTCAAGCAAATTATTGGCACTGGTGATTTTAATGATCTTTCAATCATCGGTGTCTCGCGCCGGGAAGTGGATGTTGATGCACTCCTTCAGTCATCACTGGGCGACACAAGTCTGAAGGATAAGGTTTCGATCTTTTCAATGGACCTTGCGAATGCTAATGATTATCAAAAACTAAAGGAGTATTTGGCGCTCGCGGATGACGAGCAGTTACTGGCATATCTGTCGGTTCCACCTCAAGCAGCGACAAGTATTGTTGATTTCATGGGTGCGGCGGGAATCAATACGCCAAACGTAAAGATTTTGTTTGAGAAGCCTTTTGGCGTCGACTTGGCCTCTGCTGAAGATGCTATCTCTCGTACAGCGCGCTATTATCATGAAGATCAGCTATATCGTATCGATCACTATCTGGCAAAAGAAATGGCACAAAACATTGTCGCATTTCGTGGTGGTAATGCACTGTTTAGTAACATATGGAATAATGTATTTATCGAAGGAATCGAGATTATTGCCACTGAAAAGATTGGTATCGAGGGGCGAGCTGATTTTTACGAGCAGACCGGCGCATTGCGCGATTTTGTTCAAGGGCATTTGATGCAACTACTGGCGCTGACACTTATGGATATTCCGCATGATTTCGAATGGTCAGAATTACCGCAGCTTCGCCTGCGTGCGCTTGAACAGCTGCAAATTGCTGATCCAGCAAAAACTATCAGAGCACAATACGAAGGCTATCAAGACGAAGCACAAAACCCTGGCAGTCTGACAGAGACGTTCGTATCGATCGAGCTGGCATCTAATCAGCCGCGATGGCAGGATGTGCCAATACGGCTGGTGACGGGAAAAGCGCTTGATGTAAAGACCTCTGAAATACGCATTCACCTAAAGAAACTACACGAAGCCCAAAGCAACACGATCGTCTTTCGTATTCAACCAAATGAAGGTATCGACATCGAGTTGTTCACGAAAAAACCAGGATACGACCGAGAGTTTGAAACGCGCCATCTTGATTTGATGCTGTCAAACGATGCGCACCTACCTGATGCCTACGAGCAGGTGATCGTCGATGCAATTCGTAGCCATAAGAATCTCTTTACGAGTAGCGACGAAATTCTTCGTAGCTGGCAAGTTGTAAAGCCAATTCAAGATGCATGGAAAATGGACAATCAGCCGCTACGCCAGTACACACCGCAATCGCGGATCGAAGAGATTATTTAACACGCAGCTGATGTGCGAGGGATATAGCGGTACGGCGAATAAGCGGCCGTGCCATTGCCGGTGAATGTTGCAATTTGATCCTGCGAGCAGGATTCTCCCTCATTTTCATCGAGGATGTACGGATTACCTCGTGCGTCACCCGATTTTAAGCTATCTAGATTCATGCCAGCAGCAGTGCCGATCTTGGTAAGGTTATCGTAGTAGCGCGTCCAACAGAGATGTGTTTTTGCAAGATCTCTCGGCTCGACATTGCCCGGGTTTCCTGATGACACTGCGCAGCCGCCAGCAGACCAAGTGCTGCCGGTAATGTCTTTCAAGACCTTGTCGTCATTAATGCGGGCGGCGTGAATCGCTTTAGCGTACAGGGCGGTGTCACTGTCCTTTTTGGCGGTTTTTGCTCTGTCTTGTATGCCGTTATAGGCAACGATAGTAATCGCGGCTAAAATGCCAATCACCACAATAACGATGAGTAGTTCGACAATGGTAAATCCGGTAGAATGTGAGTGAGTTTTGGTCATAATTTTGCTGGATATAATTGGTTTGACTATAGCAAAGAGTAGCCATAACCGCAATTAATTACTCGGCTCAAAGCTCGGGACTGTTTACATATAGCGTAGTGCAAATATCACAACATACTATATATAGCGTAGTCCAATGAATTGATGCTACAATAAAATCCCATGGAGGTGACAAGCTAATATGGGTAAAACACAAAAATATATCTTTGTAACTGGGGGTGTACTTTCCGGGGTAGGGAAAGGCATTACGGCCGCAAGTATCGGTGCGGTATTGCAGGCAAAAGGTGCAACTGTGTCAATTCAAAAATGTGATCCGTATCTCAATGTTGATGCGGGTCTTTTAAATCCCGCGGAACACGGTGAGTGTTTTGTCACCAAAGACGGCGCCGAGACAGATCTCGATTTGGGTCACTACGAACGATTCTTAGACATCGAACTGACACAGAAGTCTGCAACGCTGGCAGGGCGATTATTATCTGAACTAATTATGGATGAGCGTGCTGGCAAGTTTGGTGGCAAGACTGTGCAGCTTGTACCGCATTTGACGCAGTCGATTCAGCGGGCAATTGAAGATGCCGCTGAAGGCAGTGATATTCATATTGTCGAGATTGGTGGAACAGTCGGTGACTATGAGGGCCTGAGCTTTATCGAGGCAATTCGCGAACTTGGACAGAAAGTTGGTCGAGCAAATTGTTTGTTCGTGCATGTGGTATATGTGCCGTTCATTAGCACGAGTAAAGAATTCAAGTCAAAACCAGCCCAAAATGCCCTTAATGATCTGCGTGGATTTGGTATTGTGCCTGATAGCGTGATTGTCCGGACTGATCTGCCTGCACCAGCAAATATTGCCAGTAAAATCAGTCTCTTTGGTGGCGTACCGCTTGAAGCGGTATTGATGCAGCCGAACGTTGATACGGTATTTCGTATTCCGGAAACTATCGCCAAAAGTGGACTGCATACATTATTGACGCAGTTTTCCGGCTTGTCCGCCGAACCAAATCTTGCGAAGTGGAAAAAGATTATCGCCGCCCAAAATAAGCTACCGGAAACAATCATTCGTGTTGGACTAGTGGCCAAATACATGGATAACGAAGACACCTACATCTCCGTTCTTGAAGCCATCAAAGCCGCAGCCTGGCAGCAAAAAGTGGGTGTGGATATCGTGTGGATTAATGCGGAAGCAGCCACCAAAGCAGATTTTGAAAGTGTCGATGCAATTTTGGTGCCAGGTGGCTTTGGCGCGCGCGGCGTCGAGGGGAAGATTGCTGCTGCTCGCTACGCGCTTGAAAATAATGTGCCATACCTGGGGATCTGTTTGGGGCTACAGGTGGCGGTGATCGCTGCAGCGCGAAAGGCTGGCCTCACTGATGCAAACAGCAGCGAATTTGATCCGAAAACGATGCGTAACGTTGTGTACATTATGGAAGGGCAGCAGGGCAAGGAGTCGACTGGCGGTACGCTTCGTCTGGGTGATTATCCGGCGATTCTCACGCCAAAGTCTGTGCTTGCTAAGACATATAAAGCAACAACCGCCATCGAGCGACATCGCCACCGCTACGAAGTAAATCAAGCATTCAAAGAAGACATCATTAAGGGTGGTCTTGCGATCACTGGTACGTCGCCTGATGGAAAGTTAGTGGAATTTGTCGAAGCACCCCTGAACAATTATTTTGTCGCCACGCAGGCGCACCCCGAATTCAAAAGCCGACCGTCACGGGCGCATCCTCTGTTTGTTGGGCTAATCAAGCAAGCTTTTATTGACAAAAAGTAGCAAAAGTGCTAATGTTAATACAAAGGAAATAATAAAACAAACAAACATATGGCCGAAGAAAAACTAGATACAGTAACACCGACAAGCGACGACCTCAGCGTCTTGCGTGTTTTGCTTCATACTATCAAAGGAATTAGCCCGATTTCGACAACCGATGGCTATTTGCCCGTCGACACCGTCGACGACGTGCTGACGGATAATTAAGAGCTATTCCCCTTATTTGCTATACTGATAGTAATGGAAGATAAAGTTTCTCAACTTGTTAAAGCGCTTTTTGACGTTGATGTCAGTGTTGTTTTAACGCGCCCTGATCCGCAGTTTGGTGACTATGCCACCAATGTCGCAATGCAGCTGGCAAAGCCACTTGGTAAAAATCCGCGTGAAATCGCCGAGCAAATCGCCGAAAGTCTTCGCGAGAACGAGGATTTTTCAGAGGTATCTATCGCTGGCCCTGGATTTATTAATATCCGTCTTGCGGATGCGGCGTTGCTTGCCTTGACGCATAACAACCCGCGACCACTATACGAGGGCCGTAATATCGTATTTGAATACAGCTGCCCAAATGCCTTTAAGGAGCTGCATACCGGCCATCTATACCAGACGGTTTTTGGTGATATCGCATCGCGACTCATGTTAGTTGGCGGTGCAAATCTCCAGCGTACAAGTTTTGGCGGGGATGTTGGACTACATGTTGCGAAGTGTCTATGGGGAATGGTAGCCGAACTTCAGGGTGAGTATCCTGAAAAGCTCGATACGGTAGTTGCGGCTGATGCATTTGCGCGCTCTCGCTGGATTAGTAGCTGCTACGTGCGCGGCGCGAAAGCATACGAAGACGACGCCAAGACAAAGACTGATATTGATGAGCTCAATAAGACAATCTACGGATTCCATGCTAGTGACGATCATTCGTCACCGCTTGCGCAGATGTACTGGACGACGCGCCAGTGGAGTTTTGATTATTTCGATGCGTTCTATAAATTGATTGATGTCGAAACAATGCGCTACTATCCCGAGAGTCAGACGGCACCGGTTGGTATGGAAGTGGTGAAGGCGCAACTGGAAAAAGGACTACTGAAAGAGTCTGATGGTGCAATTGTATTTGAAGGTGATGAATCGAAACATCTACATACGCGCGTTTTTGTTACTTCAAAGGGGCTACCGACATACGAAACAAAAGACATTGGCGTCATTTGGATGGAAAAGCAGGACTATAATTTTGAGCATCGCTATTTGCTGACAGGTAACGACCAAAAGGAGTACATGCGTGTTGTATATGCGGCGGCAGAGGCGTTTCGGCCTGAACTTGCCGGTACGATGACCCATCTAACAAACGGGACAGTGAAGTTTGCCGATGGCAAAAAAATGAGCTCTCGCCTTGGTAACGTCACCCGCGCGCTTGATGTGATTGATATCGTCCGCGAAAAAGTCGGAGAGTTGGTTGAAGATAAAACTTTGATTGATCAAATTACGCTTGGAGCAATTAAATATGCATTTGCCCGCTATAAACTAGGTGGCGATATTGCATTTGATATTGAAGAAACAGTGAGCCTTCAAGGTAACTCGGGTCCGTATCTGCAGTATGCACACGCACGCGCCCGCCGCATCCTTGAGAAGGTTGATTCGTACGGGGCGCCAAGCGTTATCTACGACGAAGACCGAGTACTGGTGCGCAAACTAGGTGAGTACGCCGAAGTGTTAGAGCAATCCATCCGCACACTGGAACCGCATCATATCTGCAACTATCTATTTGAGCTTGCCCAGGAATTTAATCGCTACTATGAAAAAAATCAGGTTGCCGGCAACGAGCGTGAGTCTCACCGCGCGGGTATCGTTGCACTCTACACCGATACGCTAGCGGCCGGCCTTTCAATCCTTGGTATTGACGCCCCAGAGAAAATGTAATGTATAAACAGCCGAATGACTTCGGTTCTATACGTCGTCACGTGTGGACGTTGCCGTTTACGGCAATGATCTTTGCCGGTATATTTTTATCGACAATCCGCGGCGACATGGGGCATGTGGCGATTTGTATTTTTTTGGTGATTGCGAGTTTGTTGCCGCTGGTAATCGAGCGAATCTGGCGGGTGCGTCTGCCGACATTTATTCAGGTCGCATACGTGGCATTTCTCTTTCTATCGATGTTTAGCGGCGAGGTACTAGGGATGTATAGTCGGTTTTATCCATGGGACGACATGATGCATTTTATTTCTGGGTTGTTTGTTGGGTTTGGCGCGATGTTGTGGCTAATTAGTATTTACGACCGCGAAAAAGTAGTGGTCGCCCCATGGGTTATGGGGTTGAGCGTTTTTTGCATTGGAGCGACGATCGCAGTCTTGTGGGAAGTAGTTGAGTTTTCGAGTGATCAACTGTTTGGTACCTTTACGCAGCGACAAGATTTGTTCGATACAATGACTGATTTGATATACGGGACGGGTAGCGCACTTATCATTGCGTTACTTTTAAGTCGTGCCTTGGGGGGTAAGTACAGTTTTGGCATGGATCGTATCATTTCGTATTATCGACGATTAAATCGTGACTAAACTCTTTTTGGTGTATACTTTTGGTATAAAAAGAAAGGGCTAGTATGAAAGATAAAGCAGTCAAGAGTGTAAAGCAGGAAAAACCAACGCGAATTCAAACCGTGGCCGCAACGGCGGGTGCGGTGAAGGGGCATGGTTTAGGGTTTATGACCTTTGTGCGTGAACAGGGTGTTGTTGGCCTAGCGGTTGGTCTTGCTATTGGTACCGCTGCAGGCGCATCTGTAAAGCAAATCGTTGACGGGCTGATTAACCCAATCGTTGGGTTTTTGATCGGTGGTGTCGAACTGAACAAACTGAGTTGGGTCGTGGTACCGGCTAATGCCCAAGGCAAAGGTGGGCTCGAGTTGGACTGGGGTGCAGTATTGTCGTCACTGATCACACTGCTTGCAACCGCTCTAGTTATCTACTGGCTGATTCATGTTGCTAAACTTGATCGTCTTGATAAAAAGAAACAGTAAGATACCTTACATACGGATCTAGTAGCCGGCGGTATAATAGTTACATGAGTAAAGTGACTATGACAGATGCGGAGTGGCGAGCGAGGTTAACTCCTGAGCAGTATGATGTGCTGCGCAATAAAGGTACGGAGCGTCCGTTTAGTGGTGAATATGACAGTACATTCGACCCTGGGTCGTATAGTTGTGCTGCCTGCGGAACAGCGCTATTTTCTAGCCAAACAAAATTTGACGCCCGCTGCGGGTGGCCGAGCTTTTATGATGCCTTGCCAGGAACAGTCGATCTTCATAATGACGACAGCTTAGGTATGGTTCGTACCGAAGTGACCTGTGCGACCTGTGGCGGGCATCTTGGTCATGTGTTCGAGGGGGAAGGGCTGGGTGTGCCAACCGACCAGCGTTACTGTATTAATTCGCTTAGCCTGCAATTCGAACCTGACACGAAATAGGTTGTCGGGCGACGAATAGGGGCAAACTTGGTATACTGTAGGGTATGGATAAAAAACTTGCCAACGCGCGGACAGATCGGATTCTTTGGGTCGATCTAGAAATGACCGGGCTAGACCCAATTGAAGACCGCATCTTGGAAGTAGCGGCTATTGTGACTGACTGGAAATTTGAGGAGCTTGCAACCTATGAAGGGGTTGTGAAAGTCGGGCCACGATTAATGGAACGCCGAATGGATGTCGGCAAAGCTTTTTGGGATGCAAACCCTGAAGCTCGTGATGGGCTGATTGCGCAAAATCTTGAAAAAGGACGCTCTGGTCGAATAATTGAAAATGAACTACTCGCCTTTATCGATGAGCATTTTGAAGCAGGCCTACCGGTCTTACTGGCCGGTAACTCAATCCATCAGGATCGCCGATTTATTGCTAATGAATGGCATCGTCTAGACGCGCGTCTTCATTACCGCATGCTCGATGTGACGGCATGGAAAGTTGTTTTCGAAGGCAAGTTCAAAAAGAAATTTGCCAAGCCGGAAGAACACCGTGCGCTTGGTGATATTCGCGGTAGTATTATGGAACTTCAATATTATTTAGCAAAGGTAAAAGTATGACACGAGAAGAATTAGATGCACATTTGTTAAGTTACCCAAATACGTGGCTAGATTTTCCTTTTGGCGAAACGACATCTGTTTATAAGGTAGGCGATAAAGCGACAGGCGATGCAAAGTTTTTTGCCATCGTGCAGGATGATGCCACGCCACTGCGTATTAGCCTAAAGTGCGACCCGCAGTTAGCGGAGCTGTTACGCGAAAAGTATGAAACGGTTGTTCCAGGCTATCATCTAAACAAAAAACACTGGAATACCATTTTGTGTACCGGGCAAGTGCCCGACGACGAACTGCAGGACTTTATTCGCCTAAGCTACAATCTGGTCACCGGACAAGCTTAGCGCGCAGTGCTATTGAATGCCTTTAGCTGTTCATTAATCGGCTGAAGATTGCCGTCTGCTTCAACGAGGAAATCTTGGATGGTTTTGCTTTTTGACTGGTCGTAAATCTGCTGCATTAGTAAGGAGATAGTCGTGAGCTTAAAGCTCATTTCACGGGCATAGGTATCGTCGTAGGTTGCGTTCAAGCGAGCATCTTCAAGTGTTGCGGTGATTGGGTCGGCTTTTTCCTTGGCAACCACTGCTTTGTCGAGTTTGACGACGTCAATCTCTTCCTTTTGCAGTGGTGCAGCGATATCACGGTTGGCGTCGGTTAATAGGACCTTGAGGTTGCTGTTGATGCTGCGAAGCTGGCTGCTTTTGATATTCTTCTGAGCTTTATCGGACACATCCTGCATTGCCTGCATACGGGCAGCAAGGGTGACCATAGCAGTCTTTGGGCCGCTTGCAGTGCCGCTGATAAAGACTAAAAAGCTTGCGACAATTCCTAGGACAATGACGATAAGGGCGATCACGCCGAACAGCGCACCTTTATTCAGGCCGGGCTTTTGCGGCTGCGGGGCGATTTGGTTAAGATAATCGATTGGCGCTTGCGTATTGGGATCAGGATACATAATTAGCTCTATTTAACCACAAACAGTATCAATCAACAATGCAGGGGCGGGGCTTGGGTGCGGATAATACTGATTATTTGACCGTCGTCCTAACAGGGGTAAATATGATATAATTAAACTATGCAAGATGCCAAAGAAGAAGTTAGGGCGCGGCTGAATATTGAAGATGTGGTGGGGGAGTACGTTCAACTAAAGCGTGCGGGGCGCAACTTCAAGGGGCTCAGCCCGTTTAGTGGTGAAAAAACACCAAGCTTTATCGTCAGTCCCGACAAACATATTTGGCATGATTTTTCTTCAAACAAAGGCGGAGATATCTTTTCGTTTATCATGGAAGTCGAGGGAATGGATTTTCGTCAGGCGTTAGAACACCTAGCGCGAAAAGCCGGCGTTGATATGACGGTCTATGAATCCAAGGGTAGTCAAGATTTGGCGCGACGAAAAAAACGACTGCAGCAGGCAAGCGATTTAGCGGCGCAGTACTATCAGCATAGTCTACTGAAAAATAAGCACGCATTAGAGTACGTTTTCAAAACCCGCGGACTTTCAAAGAAAATTGTCCAAGATTTTAAGATAGGATATGCCCCTACGGGTAGTGACGCTTTGGTGCAATTCTTGTTAAAAAAAGGCTTTAGTAGGAACGAGCTAGCCGATGCAGGCCTGACGAATCGGTTTGGTGGTGATTTATTCCGCGGTCGCATGACCGTGCCATTGATGGACGGCGCCGGACAGGTGATCGGGTTTACGGCGCGCATTCTTGGTGGCGACGATCCAAATGCGCCAAAATACTTAAATACGCCACAGACGCTGCTGTATGACAAAAGCCGACATGTTTTTGGCCTGTCGCAGGCAAAAGAGGCGATTCGTACAAAGGACTATGCCGTGATTGTTGAAGGCAATCTGGATGTTGTCAGTAGTCATCAGGCGGGAGTCGCTGAAGTAGTTGCCACAGCTGGAACCGCAATGACTGAATCGCATCTAAAGGCATTGAAGCGACTTACCGGCCACGTACGGTTGGCGTTTGATGCAGATAAGGCGGGGATAGCGGCAACGGAACGCGCGATTCCAATTGCAAACGAAGTCGGCTTGGAACTGACAATTATTAGCCTTCCTGAAGGCGCGAAGGACCCTGACGAATTGATTCAACGCGATGTGGCGTTATGGCAACATGCAATTGACAGCAGTGTCCCGGCAGTTGATTGGATTTTGACGCAGTACGCCGCACGTGAAAAACTGGAAACAGCACTGGGTAAACGACGGTACCTGGAGTCGGCGTTCAGGGTGGTTGGATTGTTGTCGGACAATACTTCACGGGATCATTATTTGCGAAAAGTCGCCAAACAGATCAATGGTAATTTTAGCTTGGTGCGCGCTGACTTTACGAATCAGGGTGAGGACTACAAAGCGCCAGAGTTGAAATCATCGACCGCGCCGCTCGACAAGGCAACGTACTATGACGACACATCATTTCAAGATGGCTTATTGTCGGTGGCGATGCTTGAGCCGTCGGCGCATGAACTTTTTAAAGATATTGATATCAAAATGTTCGAGGGGGAGGACCGCCAAATGCTCGCCGGGTATATTCAGCGTCATCCGGGAATGCGTTTTGATACTGTCCCTGACGATTTGCAAAAATATGATACGTATGTAAAAATAGTATTATTAAAAGCCGAGAATCGATATGCTGCGTGGAGCGAACAAGATCGCTACTTTGAAACAGCACGCTTACTCCGCAAAGTTGAAAATGAACACAAGAAACAAATACAAGAGCAATTAATGCATCAGCTGCGCGAGGCTGAGACCATTGGCGATGACGCCAAAGCAACAGAACTGCGCATTCAGCTGAATACACTTATAAAGGAGATTACACGTGGCCAAAGATGATATCGTCGCAACAACAGATGAACCAGTCGAAGAAAACCTGATTATTGATTCAAGTGGAGGTCCCCTTAGCGATCTCGATGAACCAGCACTAGATGAGCTGCTTGACGAAGAAGAAGATAGCGAAGAGACAATTAACTCAGGTCAGTACTTCGATGACGTCTCGGATGACAGTGTTCGCTTGTATTTGCGCGAAATCGGTAAGATTCCGCTGCTTAATGCCGAGGAAGAATTAGCGCTTGCTAAGCGTGTCGTCGACGGCGACAAAAAAGCCAAAGATAAAATGGCCGAAGCAAACATGCGTCTGGTCGTTTCGATCGCCAAGCGCTACAGTGGCCGTGGACTTGATTTTCTTGATCTTATTCAAGAAGGTAATACCGGACTGCTCCGTGCGGTTGAGAAGTTTGACCCAGATAAGGGATTTAAGTTTTCAACCTATGCCACTTGGTGGATTCGCCAGGCAATTACCAGGGCTATTGCTGACCAGGCGCGAACAATTCGTATCCCAGTTCACATGGTCGAGACGATCAACAAATTACTTCGCACTCAGCGCCGTATGACACAGGAACTGAACCGTGAGCCAACCATCGAGGAACTTGGTAAAGAATTAGAGATGGAGCCGGAAAAGGTTGAGTACGTTATCAAGATCAAGCAGGATATTACCAGCCTTGATGCTGGTGTTGGCCGCGACGGGGAAGATGAAGACTCGGTTCTTGGTGATTTTATCGAAGACGAAGACGGCGCTACACCAGAAGAGTCTGCTGCATCGCAGCTCCTAAAAGAGCAGGTGCAAGCTGTTCTTTCAACGCTTTCTGATCGTGAACAGAAAATTGTGAAGATGCGTTTTGGTCTTGAGAACGGAAAGAGTCACACTTTGGAAGAAGTTGGACAGGAATTCGCCGTTACTCGTGAGCGTATTCGCCAGATCGAAGCCAAGGCGCTAGCTAAACTTCGCAAGCATAAAGATGCGAAGAAACTGCACGAATACTTAGGCTAAGTGATATTTCATTAAAATACCTCGCTGTTATAGGCGAGGTATTTTATTTAGCTGTAGAATTTGATGTGATTTAATTCGTCGTCAATTTGCTGATGGAAATGGTCGTGGTTGCCGTTATTAATGATGTAATGATCGGCGATAGCTATCGGACCGCCTTTTTCCAAGTTTTCGATCTCTGCCCAATCTCGTTGATTCGCTTCCGCTTCGGTTAGAGGGCGAATCGGACGCTGCGTGAGGCGATGGTGTCGTAGGTGTTTTGGTGCAACGACGGCTACGACTGTCAGCTCGCCCGGAAATTCACGCTTCATGATTTTGTATTCAGTCCAGGTGTAAATACCGTCTGCAACAATACGGCGCTGGCCGGCATTAACGAGATCGTGAATTTGCGTGACGATACGGTTGACGACAAAATCTTTGCCTTCACGATTGCGTAATTCTTCACGAAATGCCTGCTCTTTGGCTTCGGTATGGTCCAGGCCCGCCTTTTCCATGGCATCTAACACGACACCGCCGAAGTAAACCTTCGGATAGCCTTTACTGGTTAAGTGTTCAACTGCTGAGCTTTTACCGCTACCGGTCAGGCCGACAAAGGCAACTATTTTGACATTTTCGTGATGTTTCATTCCTTCTAGTATATCAGATACACGTTGCGGTTACGCTTGTCTGATGGGCGCAGTAGGCATATCATTAACGCAACAGCAAAGGACTGACACATGGAGCGATCATTATCGCCGGCAAATACTTCTTTCAACGAGCACAATTGGCGCGGTGCTGCTGCCTGTCGGGATGTCGGCCCGGATGTCTTTTTCCCCGATAAAGGTCGGTCACCTAAGGATGCTAAGGCATACTGCGCGGCATGTGCAGTCAAGCTTCTGTGTCTTGAGGCGGCACTTGCGGTGCCGGCGGGTGATGATCATGGCGTTTGGGGTGGCACAACAGTTCGAGAGCGACGTGCCGAGCGAGCAAAGCGGCGCTATCAAGATCACGCGGACGAGCCTGTCGAGGCGGCCTCATAACCCTTTAGGATGGTATACTAATAAGATGACGAAAAAGCTGGCAGTGATTGATGGAAAAAGTGTATTTTATCGAGGGTATTATGCGATGCCGGGACTTAGCCTGTCGGACGGGACGCCAACAGGTGGGGTGTTTGGGTTTGCCAGTCTTGCGATCGAGCTAATTAAAAAGCTGGAACCCGACTACGTCGCTGTTGCATGGGATAAAAAGGGCACAAATATTCGAAAGCGCCGTGAAATTTACCCAGAGTATAAGGCTGGACGAAAGAAAGCGCCGGATGATTTTTATGCGCAGTTACCATTGCTATTTGAGCTACTCGAGGCATTCGGCTGGCCATTATACGAACTGGATGATTACGAAGCGGACGACATCCTGGGTGCATTTGCAAAACAGGCTACCGAAAAGGGTATTGATACGTATTTACTAACAAGCGATCTTGACGCGCTGCAACTGATTAGTCCGACCACAAAAGTGTACGCATTGAAAAATGGGCTGAGCAATCTCGAAGAATTTGACGTCGCTTATTTCGAGTCAAAATACGGTATTTCCGTCGAACAGTTCCTTGATCTCAAGTCACTAAAAGGGGATTCATCAGACAACCTGCCTGGCGTGCCGGGTGTGGGTGAAAAGACCGCAGTACAACTGCTACAAGAATATAAAACGCTTGATAATATCTATAGTCACATCGAGGATATTAAGCCAACGGTCGCTAAGAAATTAACCGCCGGCAAAGATCTTGCGTATATGAGTAAAGAAGTTGGCCGTATCTGGACTGATGCGCCGGTTCAGTTGGATTGGGATGTGGCAGACATTAATGACATCAACCTACCTGGTGTCGCTGAAATTTTACGTAAGTTCGAGTTCAGTTCGCTTGTGCGCCGTTTACCGAAACACATGCAGGCCACCCCAAATGGGAGCGACCAAGTGGGGTTATTTGATGCGCCAGTCGCTTCAACGCTCGTACCTGTCACGGTCAGTGAATGGCCGGCAACGTTGTCGATTGATGGCCCAGTGGTAATGCATTTTGATACTGATACGACGGAGGTGTGGCTATCACCAAATGCTACCACACTGTATCGCGCACCAATTGACCAAATCGACACCAGTGTCTGGCAGGCGCTACAGCTGGCAACGGTTATCGGTTACGACAGTAAATTACTGTACCATCAGTTGGCTGATGCGGATGTTACCGTGCGTTTTGATGCGGTGCACGATGTCCATCAGGCGGCATTTTTGATCGATCCGCTACAGCGTGATCGTAGCCTTGCGGCGTTAGCTGGCGAGTCAGTAAATGATGCGCCAACGATGATGGCGGCATTATGGCGTGTCTATCAGCAGCAAATGCAGGCAATGCAGCGTAACGAGAAACTAGCCAAGGTTGCGAGTGAATTAGACTTTCCATTGACGTATCATCTGTTTGCGATGGAGCGCCGTGGAATAAAAATAGACCGCACTATGCTAGCAAAGATGAGTGAAGAGTTAGGTGCCGAGCATGGAAAACTTGAACAAGAAATGTATACACTGGCGGGCTATGAATTTAATATTGGTAGTCCTTCACAGTTATCCGATGTTTTGTTTACGAAGCTGCAACTACCAACGACAGGGATTAAAAAGGGCAAAACTGGCTATAGTACGGGGCAAAAAGAACTTGATAAATTGCGCGGTCAGCACCCGATCATTGAACTGATTGAACGAACGCGTGAACTTGCCAAGCTAAAAAATACCTATATTGATACATTGCCAAAGCTAGCTGATCATAGCGACCGAATTCACACGACATTTAATCAAGACGTGGCAAGTACGGGTCGCTTGAGTAGTACGAATCCAAATCTACAGAACATACCGGTGCGCACTGAGCTGGGGCGTAAGATTCGTACGGCATTTATTCCTGAGGAAGGCAATATTTTTGTCAGTGCCGACTATAGCCAGTTTGAGCTACGCCTGGCGGCGATTCTGGCTGGTGACGCCGAACTGGTCAACGACTTTAACGGTGATGTTGATATTCACACTAAAACAGCGAGCCAAGTATATGG
>JALRDA010000133.1 GCA_023257145.1 Candidatus Saccharimonadia bacterium
GATCGATTGTAGCTTGTATTGCCCGGGACGACCACGTGGAGACCACGGGCACAATCACGAAGAGCTGTGGGCGGCGATCCAGCGACCCACAGGAGTCATCCTTTCATGTGGCGTGACGTATGCTCGCGTACTGCGCGTCAAGCGTGAAGTCGAACAGTTTAACGCCCAGCGTGAGCGTGAGTTTCACGACACGGTGATGGATGATAGGTACGCCGAATCTATATTCGGTGATCCATTCCACGACGTACTCGAAGACATAATCGTCGACAGCGAGTGTTACGTGTGTGATCGACCACGACCGCTTGGTAGTGATGGTCTATGCGACGATTGTCGAACATCTACTAGTTGAGAGGAGTGAGCATTAGCCCCGTACGCATCACGCGTGCGGGGCTTTGTTCAACTTTACACCTGGTGAAAGGCTGGTGACGAAATGCTCTGCAGTAAGCGCGCTGCAGCTTTATAGTCACTTGAGATTGATAGCCGTAAGAAGTCTTCAATTGATATCCAAGCGTATTCACTATGTTCTTCGCTTAAACTTATTTCGTTATGATATTCCGTAGTTGTGAAGATTGCTTTGATGACTTGGCATTGTCCATGAATTTTAGATGCGATATGTACAGGGCGCAGTGACTGTATGTGAAGGTTCGTTTCTTCGTATGCTTCGCGTACCGCACCAGCGATAGGAGCTTCACCGATATCAACTTGACCTCCCGGCAAATCCCACATACCGGCACGATGCGTATCGTTATTGTGCCGACGAAGAATTAGCAGCCGGCCATCTGCGTTAAGAATGATAGTTTTCGCAACCACTTCAATTTTCATATCGATATACTATATCATATAATTACAGTAATGTTAATAGACTAAAAACCCTCCCAGGGAGGGAGGGGATAGATAATGTAACGAATGATTAGCTCTTGCGAGGCTTGATTTCGTTACGACCGAGGTTCTTTTTCGTCTCAGTGTAAGTAGCGTGAGTACGAGCGATTGGATCGTATTTTTTCAAAACGATTTTTTCAGTCGTATTCTGCGTGTTCTTGGTTGTGTAGTATGTACGGTGACCTGTTAGTTCACTGACCAGACCTACTAATTTGCGCTTTGTATTCTTCTTTGCCATTACTTACTCACTTAAATTTGTTAATTCAATCTTATTAATTCTAGCATAAAATAGTCATAATTACTAGAGGTAGGCATAAAAATGGAGCCACGACTGGGATTTGAACCCAGGACCCCTTCCTTACCATGGAAGTGCTCTACCACTGAGCTATCGCGGCGTACCTCGGTTAATTGTACCAAAACCACCTTCGTATGCCAAGTCGTCTCATAGTGATTACATTAGCTACATATTAAAATAATAGTAACGATCTAAGACAATGCAAATGGACTCGCGCATAAGCGAGTCCATTTAACGTTAGACTGAGCGAGGCATAGACCTACTAGTGAATGTAGTTGTATAGCGCAGCCTGCGATGCTGGTACCGTGCGATAGGTGACAACGTTAAAGTTGCCTGCATAGTTCATCTCAGAGATGTTAATGCTTCCATCACCATTAACCGATTCGACGATAGCCACGTGCCCATATCCGCCAGTGTAGGCGTCGACGAACGCTGGCATTTGCATAACTGCACCGACGGTTGGTGTCTTGTCGACAATGTATCCAGCACTACGGGCGAGTGTGTCCCAAGTTGCAGCGTTGCCCCAGTAGCTGCCTACGGGATGGCCCAGCTGTGCACGTCGTTCGTACGCCCATGACGTACAGTTACCGAATGCGTATGCATTGCCATTAGCGGACATGGTAATCGGCGTAAAGCCGTTCACTAAGCCATTCACACTTGCATTGGTGCCACGTGAATTAATATTGGCGTTGGTTACCGGTGCAACGTAGTCTGGTCGCTCTTCGACAGGCAGTGTCGCATCGGGTAGCATGATTCGTTGATCTTTACGTATCTCTGTCAGCTCGAGGTCGTTAAAGGTGACGATCATTTTTGCGTCAGCAGTATATTTCTCTGCAATTGATTGGATTGTATCACCGTCTTTGACGGTATATATAACGCCGTCTACAGGAGGAACCGTTAATTTCGCGCCCACTTCAACAGTTTCGTTGGTCGTATTATTGGCCCATTGAATTGTTTGCGGCGATAGATTAAATTGTTCCGCGACAGACTGCAGTGTGTCACCGTCTTTGGTGGTATATGTCGTCACTGACCGACTGTCTGCCTTAACGGCAATGACCTGCGGCTTGCTGATTTTATTCTGCACATCAAGTGAAGTAGAGAGGTTTGCTATATTAGCCGCCACAGGCAAATCTGCACGGTCGGCAATACCACCGGCTACTTGTAGTGCAGTGATTTGATCAACCGATGGATCGTGTTGCATGGCGCTTGCATTGCTAGTAAGCATCGATTGTAGGTTCTGATTTTGGGAATTGTGATAACTGTATCCTATTGCGCTGACAAATAATGCAAATGAGCCAGCATATAAGGCAAAGGATCGGACGGTAGGGAGGTAAGATTTTGTGATTCTGATTTTGCCAAGTTTGGGTAAAATCATTGGTGTTAGTTTTACGTCTGATGCTTGAGCGTCACTCAAGGCAACTTTCGAAGTACTAATTGCTGTTCTCCTGCCACCTGTATCTCTACAAGGGTTCTACCTTACTTTGTCTTTCTTCTTATATAAGAACGGGATACACATGTCGACCGACTTTATTAATTGATATTTCGAGTGGAATATTCGGTATCCGTGCGACATTTTTGGTAGGCTAGGTGATAATAATCGCTGCAGAAACGCTGGAATCTCACACATGTTTCTGTGACGCAGTGAAAATTATCACACACACGAGAACCAATTGTAGCAGCATAAACAAAATGAGTCAATACTTACCCACGTACTGACTCATCATGAATAGATTACATACTAGTGTTACTGGAGTGGAATATTAAAGACTGCGCCACCACCCATGTAGGTCGGCATTTTACCGTCCCATTTTTCGATAGCTTGTTTCTGTAAATATTCCTGTGACAATGTTTCGCTTTGGGCGCGCTGCGCTTCGGCGTCAGTGCGAGCCGCTTCTAGGTTAAACTTAGCACGCTCAGCATTCTGCTGCGCTACTTGTTTGTCTTCGATTGCTTTACTGAAATTGTCGCTAAATTTAAAATCAACGATACTTAGCTCGCTTACTTTAATGCCATATGGCTGCAAGCGTTCTGCAAGAGTTTTTTGCGCAATTGTCTTTAGTCTACTTCGTTCAGTGATCAACTCTGACGCGGTGTATTCAGCACTCGCAGCCTTGAATACCTCGTTCATAGCTGGTGTCACAATTTTGTCGACGTATAGTGGGCCGACCGTTTGGTGCATTCGGCTAACGCTACCACGTTCGATATTATAGTTTAGGACGATTTCGCTCGTAACATCCTGAAGGTCACGACTAGCCGCTGCGCTAGAAACAGACTCTTTTTGCAGCTTAATATCATACACCGTTACTTGGTTGACACCCCATGGCAAAACCATAGCAATACCTTCGGTAAGTTCACGCCCTGTGACGCGGCCATACTGCGTGACTACACCAATTTGTCCAGTACCGATAGTTCGGATGCTAGTCATTAGTGTAATTGCAGCAAGAATCGCAATTGTAATAAATAGTATTTTTCGTTTAGTAGTTGATAGTGTGCCGTTCTGTCCGATAATCTGTGCTTTCTGAATCATAGTGCTCATAGTATAGCACTGACCATTGCTCGTCACTATAGTTTGATGCGTCAAACCGAGCATTTTAAACACGCACAAAACACGATACGTAAATAACTAAAAACACTTGAAAATACGGACAATATTAGATACACTTGTATCTGTACTTCGCGTGCCGCTTTAGCTCAGCTGGTTAGAGCAGCTGTTTTGTAAACAGCAGGTCTACGGTTCGAATCCGTAAAGCGGCTCCAAGTTGAATTCATTCCGAATTATCCGCAGGGGTAGTGAAGCGGTCAAACACAACAGACTGTAAATCTGTCGGCATATGCCTTCGCAAGTTCGAATCTTGCCCCCTGTACCAAAGTAAAAAGACGACCCAATGGCCGTCTTTTTACTTTTTATGTGAGCCGTATTATCCGTTCGAGCCAGCTGCCTGGTCAAAGCACTGCGCAAGCCACACCCCTCGCGTCAGCATTTTATCTAGCAGGGCTGTGTTAGGCTGTTGATTTTCAGCATACAAATAAATAGTACCTTCGCTAATCTCAATTGAAATTTTATCGAACTTGTTGGCAATTTCACGCGCGAGAGCAGGGTGAATGAGCCGCTGTGCGCTTAGCGCCTGTTCGGCTTTGGCATATACCGAATACTTATTAACAAAATCAAAGTCGTATGAACCAGATTGCTCGACGTCAATTTTATTAAAGCTGCCGTATTTTGTAAAAAGTTGCTGGTAAAACGCATCACCATGTGTATGTGCACCTACGAACAGATGTGGCATATCAACAGATTGATGCAAATCAAATGTCATAATAACCCAGTTGTGCGTGCGCGACGGTTTTGTAGGGTGATGTATCGTATCAATACGCTCAACCAGCGTAACATCGTAGCCGTCAAACGAGCCAATACAGTAATGATTATCGCGGTGCTTCGTCGATACGGTTAGTCCGCGAATCAAACTATGTTCGTCGTCGCGCTGATCAACGTAGCCAAAATATACTAGGCCAATTTTCTCAGCAAATCGCTGAAATGTCCGACGATTCAACTGCGACTGCAGCTGTTTTGCAGGGATTAGTCGTTGGAGTAGTTGTTTACTTCTGTCGAGTGACCTGCTAACTTTCATGCTACTTTTTCTCTGTGATTATATCTAACAAAGAGGCAACATATTCGGCATGGCTCCACGTTAACGGCGCGACCGATACGAAAGAATTGTCGAGCGGACTAATCTGCTCGGGTAGTATTCCAGTGGCGCTTGAACGTTCGAGAACCCAGTCCAAAATGATATCCGCTTTGTCGCGCTTATCAATCTCAACATAATACTGCGCCATCCATAGCGACGTGATGATCCACCAGTTTCCGGTGATGTCGTCGCTGACGCGGCGATAATAGTCATTTTCATAGCGTGGCAACCCGACGTGACTGTCATTCTGCCCAAATGCTTGCGAGATTGTGTCGACCGTAGCGCTCATCTCTTCGCTACCAACAGGAAAGAGACCAAACATAAACGCGCCGAACACACTAGACATGTCGAGCGTATCGTTGCGGATGATTTGGTTATCTTTAACGATAATGCCTTTATAGAACGCTTTTCGCTCAGGATTATATAGATGTTTGTGTGCGGCTCTGAAAATGTCATCGGCCGCTGATCGCCACCTGACTGCGTTGTCCGAGTCGTCGGCTGCTTCCGCTAGCTCGGCAGCGGCAAGTAACGCAGCATAAACGACGGATGTTGTATATGTAGTCGTTAGGAATACCTCTTCCCAGAGATCATACGATGGCTTTGGCAGACCAGTGATGTCGTCGATGTATGTCGCCATAAAATCTGCCATCGGCACAACCATCGATTCATAGAAATCATGCAATAAGCGCGGTGTCGGATGCATTTGGTAGTACTGTGCAAAGACAAACAGTACCAATGCTGTTTCATCCTCTTGAATCGGCGGGGCAGTGACGCCGTCATCATGCGTGTATGGATGCCAGCTACTTCCCAGCGCGCCATCGGCACGATATTTATGCATTAGGTATCCACTTGGGTGAAGGCCTCGCCTGCAAAAATCAAAGAATCGGCGGGGCTCGTCTTCGTAGCCCAATCGAATAAGCGGCCATAATACATACGCACCGTCCCTTGGCCAAGAATAGGCATAGGCGTCACGGGAATAATTCAACATCGTTGTATCGGTACTAGCGATTACGGCACCGCGATTGTCAATTTGCGATTTGATAATCATAACACTACGAATAAAGTTTTCACGATGTTCTGGACTGATCTTTTGCGAAGCTTGCTCGGCAGGCATTAGCCATTTGTGCCACCAATCTGCGGTGTGATGCAATCGTTTTTGGACAGTATCCTCTCGAATCTGCTTGTGCACGTAGAGTGCCTCGCGCGTTGATGTGCCAGCTGCAACCCAGTAGTGCGCCCTGACAGAACTGTGCGCTGGAATGGACAATGTAAAACGAATTGCCGAATCAACTTGGCCGTGCTCGACATTTGCGCCGCTTAACTCACCATCGTCAGCGTCACGGTATGAACCTTCATAGCCTTCGATACCGAATAGGCCAACAGTGTATTGATCAAACGGTGCATCGTTCGCCGTTCCAGACACGATAAAAGCGCGACGACCACGGTAATGCAGGATTGCATCACTGTCAGGTAGATACTGTGCGGTGTCCGTGTTGCTGCGCGCGTCACCGATAATAAACGCTTGATGCATAAACAATCTGACTTCACGGTCGTGATCCCAAAGGTTAATTACATGTACGTTGCGCATAAAGGCGCTGATTTGCGAATCGACAGCGTCGTCAAATTCGATCATGATGCCAATCGAATCATTTCTTGCTTTCGTGTGGCCAATGAGTGAGTGATGTGGGTAGGAGAAATCTAATTGCCAATTTCCATCATCCAGCCAGCTAACATTGCCGTCAATCCAAACGCCTACACGATGCCGTAGCGAATTACCTGCGGCATGATTTTCTAAGCCGACGTACGGAAAGTAAAAGTCATGCACCAATCCAAAACTATTTATACCGACGTGCAGCTCGCCGTTACTGAGGACAATTGGCCTACCCATGTAACCCTCCATATTTATGATATTCAAGCAATCGATAGCGAACGTCACGCACTGCATTCATGAAATAGAGGAACGCATCGTAGGGCGAATCATACGGGCTGAAATAGGCATGTACGTCGCCATCTGTGAACCACTTAGTGCACATATAGTACACATGGTCGGATGTTTGTAATTTTCGCCAATCGCTAATCAATGCGTCATCATTCGTGCGCATAATTTGGTCTTCGAGGGCATACAAATGCTTTAATGCCTCTTGCTGCATGTTATTGCCAAGCCATGCCGTTAAATCACGCTCGCTATCTGCCCAGGTAACCGTATGCGGCATGCTTATTTCACCAGCCGGTGGATATTGATCAATTGCTTCGGATGTCGTGTAGAACGTGTTGTCTGGATTATCCAGCCATTTACCAACAAAGCTTTCGAAGAATTCGAAAATTCCCGTATCAGCCCATTGATGCTCGCCAAAGGTTTCGTAGTCCATAAACAGATTCACTAGTGGACTTTCGGCAATCGACGCATTTGCCCACTGACTGTAGGTGTCGGCAGATAGTGGCCACTGCGACCAATCCTTATTACTAAAACGGAAAGCTAGGTCATCGCTTAGTCTGTAGTTTTTTAATAGCAAACTAATATTCTCGGTGTTTGGTGGGCGATACACAAAATTCGGATTGCGCCACTGTAAAATAGGATCCCATCCTTCCGCAAGGATACCCTTAAAGCCATAGCCATCAGCCCATTGCGCTAGCTCGTCGTTGTATGACAGTTCGGTGTTGCGAAATACATTCGTTTCGACGCCAAATAGTTCACGAATTTTAGCGCGGTGCATCTCGACTTGTCGCTCGAATTCTTCGCGGCTATAAAAAAAGGCGAGTGAATGATAGTAAGTTTCAGCGACGATTTCAACCTGACCGGTAGCAACTAAACGCTTAAAACTATCTAGCACGTCTGGAGCCCATTTTTCAGCCTGTTCAATAAATGTCCCTGTGATACTAAGTGACACTTTAAATTCTGGATGACGGTGTAATAGTTTTTCCAGCAGTGCATTCATCGGACGATAGGATTTGTCAGCAACCTTACGTAGAACGCGCTCGTTATTGCGATCGGTATCCGTGTCAGACTCATCAAAATAATCATGAAATTCAGCAGTATCAAAGATACTGTATTTACGGATACGAAGCGGCTGATGGACGTGCAAATAGAGAACGATACCGCGCTTGCTCATACGGTAACTCCTGACTTCATCGACTTGTACATATGCATACATTGTCCAGCGACATCAGACCATGAAATACGTGCGTACTCATGACGTATGTTCCTTTTTAAATCATGTGATAGCGCCGGTGAGGTTGCGATACCAACAATTTGATCAGCAAGTACGTCTATATCCCAAAAATCATAGCGGAAGATACTATGAAGCACTTCGCCAACACCGGACTGTCGCGAGATGATAAGTGCAGCATTGTGATGCGCTGCTTCAAGGGCAGTCAAGCCGAAAGGCTCGCTAACACTACTCATGACGAAAATATCTGCAACGTTATACGCGTCTCGCCACTGTTTGCCGCGGACAAATCCCGTAAAGAATACTTTGTCTGAAATACCAAGATCGGCGCTTAGTCGCATCAGCTCATCGCGCTGCTCACCGTCACCAGCTAATAAAAAGACGAGTTTGTGATGCTTTTCACATGCTCGAGCAGCGGCGCGTACAAAATGGGTTAAACCTTTTTGAACCGTAAAACGAGTGATCGTCGCAATTACGGTATAGCCTTCGTCTTTCAGTGATTCTAGGTATTTGTACGTTCGGCGATCGTAGGTATGTTCACCCAAGCTAGCAACATCAATTGCATTATGGACGACTTCGATTTTGTCAGCAGGAATACCATACTTCTTGATAATAATACTTTTTGTGATGTTACTGACAGCGATAATACGATCCGCCATCATTAATCCCTGGTATTCAATTTCGTGAACGATAGGGTTACCGAATGACTCACCTGATCGATCGAACTCCGTGGCATGCACGTGGACGATCAGCGGTGCATCCGTCAACTCTTTAGCACGCATACCAGCTTCCATCGTCAACCAGTCGTGTGCATGAATAGCGTCTGGCTTCGTATCCCGGAGCATTTCCTCGACAAATTCAACGTAGCGCTTTTGGACACCGCGCATATCAGACAAACTTGTACTGTCAGCGTCACTGAGGCCCACTTGCTGTAAATACTTACTATCATATGACCCCATCAGACCATTACGATGGAGCGGGCCAAGTGGCGTCGCTGCATGGATTGTCATAAATTCAGATTCAGGATGATGAGCTTGGTAGGGAACGACGAAGTCAATTTTAGCGCCCTGCAAAGCTAGCGCCTTTGACATGTGATAACATGCAACTCCTAGACCGCCACTGTTGTGCGGCGGAAGCTCCCACCCGAGCATTAGTATATTCATACCATTGTTTGATGAACCGTAGTTCGATCGCTCCTTTTCTATTCCTGCTTTAGTGCTCATTATAGGGCGGCGCTTATGCTTTTACAACTGTTTTGTAAGATAATTCACTAAAATGCTTGTGGATACAAATTTACAGCAATATCACCTCGAAATTTAAGGGATAAAATGGTACAATTATCCTGTGTTAGACCAAGCAAACATAAACAAAGCAGTCCAAGAATTCCAGCATTTTTTCTCCGAAGCAAACGCGTATCGTTCGGTCCTGATTTTAGTTGCGACAATTCTTATCACCTATTGGCTCAGTCGCTTTCTTGCGAAGGGAATTATTCGTATTGCCCAAGCCGTTGCAAACCGCACTGACAATGAATCCGACGAAGAGCGCCTTGTTCGTTACCGTCAGGTAGAGACCTACCTTAGCGTCACCGTGGCGATTGTACGTGTTGTCGCAGTAGCAGTCGTCGCGTACATTGCCTGGAGGATTATTACGCCGCCAACCGCGGAAGGTGTCATCTCGCGCAGTGGTATCGCTGCCATTGGGGCCGGTACTATCTTTATTGTTGTTGCCGGGCAGACGCTTGGAATGATTCTTCGCGATGTGACGGCTGGGTCAGTTATGATCATGGAAAAGTGGTTTAATGTCGGCGACTTTATCAAGATCGAGCCATTCATGGAAGTTTCAGGTGTCGTTGAAGAATTAACACTGCGCTCGACGCGCCTGCGTAGTTTGAGCGGTGAAGTTATTTGGGTACATAATCAACAGATTCAAGGCGTCCATGTTACTCCGCGTGGCGTCCGCACCCTCGCAGTTGATATTTTTGTTCGTGACCGAGTCAAGGGCGAGCAAGCGATTGAAAAAGTGATCAATACTGTACCGACAGGCACGATGATGATGGCGCGACCGCTTCGTATTAAATACGCCGAACGCTGGAGTGACGATCTGTGGCGCATTACCGTTGTTGGCGAAACGCCGCCGGGCAGGGAATGGCTCGTTGAAAAATACTTCGTGAATGCATTAAAAGAAATTGACGAAGATAAAAAGCGTGCAGATCGCCTTATCGTTCATGAGCCTATCGCTAGATATGCCGATTCAGTTGCCGACAGTAGGTTTAAGCGCGCCGTTCGTGTCAACAAAGACAAATAAGACCTATTTTAAAAAGCTTGATCGAAACGAATTAAGATCTACATTGACGCCGTTTAGCTTGTACTCAAATTGCTGTTGAACACCAATACGCATATTTACTGGTGTATTCCAGCCACCATACGCAACTGGCGCCGGCTGCAGATAGTCGGCAGTCCAGGTTTTATAATCAAAATCACCAACGTTCGTATCCCACAGCGGCACATCTGAAAAATTCTTATCCAAATTGGCCTGGACGCTATCCCACATGCCAGCACCGGTATAGATCACCGGGCGAACTCCTAGGCTTTTGACACCATCGACCATTTCGCGTGTCACAGGAATACCGGGCTTCTTCTCGATATCTAGCGCAAAGAACTGCAGTTGGTCGACATATGGCTGCGTCGCTAAGATACCTTGTTTCCAACATCGTGGATCACGAGTATAGGCAGCTATCTTTAACCCTGCATCAATCGCCATCTGAAGCTGCGGGACGGTTCTATACCACTCATCACATGTATCCCATGCAGTCGAGTGCAGGACGTATAGTCGGAATCCTTCGTCGTATGCACGATCAAACCAGGCTTGATCAGTAATAATCGCAGTGGTATCGATTGCGCGCACGGATGTGTCCACCCCAGCAACTGGTGCACTGGCCTTTGATGGCTTTAACACATATGCCGCAGCGACAAGTAGCGTGATCACAACAATAAACACGATCGCCAAGCGTATCGACCTGCTACGTTTTTGTTTTACTGGCCGTACATCTGTCATGACAAATACTCCGCTTGTTTTTTCATATTATTAGTATTACATTTAATACAACACATAACCATAAAGATTTTTATTAGCGCGAAATTAGCTCACTAGCATGATACGAGTAGGCCACAAATCACCATCTGGGTTCACGATTGTCGAATTACTGATTGTGATTGTCGTGATCGGAATATTGGCTGCCATTACTATAGTTGCGTATAACGGCGTCCAAAACAAAGCAAACGATACAGCAGTCAAGGCCGACTTAAAAAACATGGGAATGCTTATAAATGTTGGCCTAGCCTACGATGGGGTTGTACCACAGAATGAAACACAGCTCAGCACCATTGGACTAAAGGCATCGAAACGCTCCTATGGCGGCCACCTCGTTGATGGTGGGTCAGGGTTTAAATATAATGCGCTATACTGTTCGACAACCGCCAGCTATCAACCTGCAAACTTTGCGATAATATCAAGTAGTACGTCGACGAATGTCTATTCCTACGTTAATGGTTCAGTTTCGACATTCCCGACCGCATCATGGGTTGGATCGGGGTGGGGGACTATCTGCCCAGCAATTCTAGGCGTCGCGGCCGGCAACAGCAATGCTGGCATATGGATGTACGAGAATAGTATCTGGAAAATCTGGCTACCATAAATCGTAATATTTTTATCATATCGCCAATTCCTACAAAATTTGCTACAATAATGCACTGTAAAGGGGCATAGTACAACGGTTAGTATATGGGTCTCCAAAACCT
>JALRDA010000031.1 GCA_023257145.1 Candidatus Saccharimonadia bacterium
GTATTTATCTTTTCCATTGTGGAAGGATAATTTTAGTTTATTACTTAATTTTTAATTTATAATCAAATTTGACAATCTAATACTTATCAAATTTATACATTGATAATGGAACATTTTATGAAAATTGAAAACCCCGCCGCGGTGCTGGATTAACTGCGCAATTGCGAAGCAATCAGGCGTTCCATTCGCACAAGATCTTCATCTGACATGGATTCCCATGCAACTTCACGCAAGTAGCGTTCGCCCGGCATACCCGATCGATAATACAGTTTACCCCGGCGTGTATACCATTTAGAGTAAATATTGATGGCTATCTCTCGGCCTTCTGGTCGGCCGACGGGTGGGGCTATTGCGAAATACTCCATACGGAATGCATCGAAACGGCCGCCAAATTGGGCTTTTAGTTCCCTCAAGAGTCCTTTGACTGTTCGCATAAGCTGTTCGCGAGCTTCAGGTGAAATAGAAGTGTGCGTGGACACGACGATATCCTCTCTAATGACAGTAAAGTGCTATTTTTCGCCCAGTGGACGATCAATGGTTTACATACTATATATGATTTGACGCGTCGCGCAAACTTTTAGTAGTTAGAACGGTAGTACGCTGGAGGGTTTACGTGGTTTGAAATTGTTTTATCCTGCTACTAACTGCACTGGTCGCAAGTTCCATGGAGTTCAAATGTGTGAGCCATGACACGTAGTCTATGCTGGAGTTCGAGTGTTGCAATGACCTCCTCGACTGCTGTCGATTGTATGCTGAGTACATCTCCGCATGACGTGCAGGTGAAATGATGATGATGGTGGCGAAATTCACCCGCAAGTTCATATACGTGTTTCCATCCGCGCGGAATCTTTTGAACAATACCAAGGTGTGTAAAGAGATCTAACGTGCGATATACGCTAATACGATCCAGCTGGGGCGCAGTACGGAGAATGTCCTTGATGGATAATGATGACTCGCTCTCTTCAAACAGCGCAAATAATGTCTTACGCGGTATAGTGACGCGATACCGACGCTCCCTTAAAAAAGAAATAAACTGCTCCATATGTTCATTATATCACTGTTATTGCAACAAAGTTGTAATAACAGCAGGCAGTTGGTACGATTAATGCAACAACGTTACAAAAACAAATGAAAAGAGGTATAACATGGAAATAGTAGTTATGACGCTGGCGATTATGCTAGCGAGTGCCGCATCACTTGGGCTTGCGGCGGCAGTGTTTGTGCGAAAAGGCACTCAAGCAAAATTGATCGCGGCTACTTTACCTATTGGTGCGGGTGTGCTACTCGCTGCCGCGCTGTTCGATTTACTGCCTGAGGCGATAGAGCATGCAGATGTACATGATATAATGATGTGGCTTGCGATTGGATTCTTGGTATTTTTCCTATTGGAACGTCTCGCTCCTGGGTTTCACCGTCATCACGAACACGACGTCAAGCGTGCGCGCGATGAACATCAAAATCGCTCCCTTGTGAGTAGCGACTTGCTACATCACTGTATTGACGGGATGGCGATTGGCGCGGCATTCCTTGTAAGTATTCCTACGGGTGTTGTTACTGTGCTTGCGGTGGCGCTACATGAGGTCCCTAAAGAACTCGGTACGTTTGGGATTCTGCTTTCGCGCGGCTGGAGCACGACCAAAGCGGTTGTTGCCAATGCTATTACGGCAATTGGAACAGTCGTTACCGCTGTCGTAGTGTATATGATCGGCGCTGATGTCGATGGTTTTACTCCCGCCCTGCTGGCGCTTACCGCTGGACTATTTATCTATATTGCTGCGAGTGATATCATTCCTGACATCCATGAGCAACCACGGCGGCGTGGTCGTGTACAGGCTATTGTGCTCGTAGCGACTGTTGTGGCTATTGCAGTTCTGATCGAGACGGTACGTGGTCTCGCTGCACACTAAGCGTCGCTAGTAGTAGAAAGTGACACGGAGTGCACTGCAATCACTTCATTCATGAACAGTTGTATTTGTTGAATGATTTCTGGGAGCGTGAGCGTTAACAGCTCGCGCTCTTTTGTATTCAATGCCCCTAAGACATACGCTGCGGTGTCGCTGACTTGAGTAAGAGGCTGAATACCTACACGAATTCGCCAATATGTATCACCAATGTGTGCGTTGTATGATTTGATGCCGTTATTGCCGGCGTCACTCCCACTGCGACGTACGCGAATGGTACCCCAGGGCAAAGCAATGTCGTCATGAACGACAAGTATGTCAGTCGCTGAAAGTTTATAGAAATCCATGATAGCGCGCGCTGACTTCCCCACTTCGTTATAAAACGTATCGGGTAGTACTATCAACACCTTCTCTCCTCGATGCTGTAGTTCGGCAATATGAGCATGAAATTTCGGCTTATAAGTAAAGTCAACGTGCTGCGCGCGTGCAAAAGCTGAGACTGTCGTCCAGCCTATGTTGTGGCGCGTGTTTTGATACCTTTCACCCGGATTACCTTGACCAAATATGACCTTCATTACCCCTATTGTACTGTATTTTGTGAGATAGACCACAGACAAATAAGCATAAGTTACATAATTATAAAATAGTATTGCATAAAAGCATAAGTTATGGTAGTATACAAATATACATTAATGGCGAATGCCAAAGGAGAGGTGTATGCAATATAACGTAGCGGAGGCACCGCTGAGCGCGGGTCGTCTTCGATCAAAAAAGATAACGAAGCTGATGGCAATTTCGTTTGCTGTTTTAGCACTTATGGTGCAGCTTGTGTCGGGAGTTGCGTTCCCAGGTGATACAAATGTCGCCGAGGCACGTACAGCCCCACACCAGGACCACATCATCAGTGGTGGATTTAGCAATAAAAACGACCTGCTTGCAATCTATGATGCAAACAAGGATATGTGGAATCACCGTGATATCCAGCAAATCTTTAATCAGTATGGCGTTTCACGACAAGATATCGTCAATGCAAAAGACGGTTACTTTAATACCAATGACTTTAATGGTCAGCTAAAGGTTCTTGGTCGTCAAAATCATGGCGTATCAAACCGCCAAGCAGTAAAAATTGATGGCACGAGCACAACTATCTACGAAGGTGGATGGCTCGATGGCTACAACTACAAGAAGTGGACCTACAAGGCACTTGTTGGTAAGCGCGCATCTGACGGCAAATGGTTTGCAATCATGTATGACTGTGGAAACATCGTATTTGTAGAAAAACCAAAGCCTCTTCCAAAACCAGCAGCAGCATGTAAATCAGTTAGCCTCACTAAGCTTACGCGTACACGTGTTCGTGTTGACGCACAGGCGACAGTAAGCGGCGGTGCAAAAGTGAACGACTTCAAGTTTGTAATCCTTCAGGACGGCAAGCAAGTTGCACAAGAAACCGTAACGACTTCAAATACAACCGCAAAGGTTGAATACGAAACTACTAAATCAGGCAGTAAAGGTACGTACACCGTAAAGGTTGGCGTCAATACGTCTGAAGGCTACAAGACTTCTGCGAACTGTGAAAAAACGTTCACCATTGAACCAGAACCAGTTAAGAATATTAAGGTGTGTGAACTTGCTACTAAAAAAGTAATCACGATCAATGAAAAAGATTTTGATAGAAATTTTTTAATTGGTCATAGGTGGGAGCAAGGTAATGGAGTGACCAAACTGAGCGCGGCTAGATTAATCGAGCTTATCAAACCTGAATTAAGCATCCCTGAAACTTTGCGTATCTAT
>JALRDA010000136.1 GCA_023257145.1 Candidatus Saccharimonadia bacterium
TCCTTGCCGGCACTCATCTTATTGGCAGCGTCTACTTGCAAAATCGTTGCACGAAGCGCAGCGGCTAGCACTGGCGCCAACCGTGGCTTGACGACCCATAAATTATTCTCTAGATGCTTCATGTCACCCATATCCGCTGGAATCTCTTGCGAAACTATCACGCCAATATTTGCCCCAGCCTCACGGATATCTTGTTTGAACTTTGCCACCCAAGCCGGCTGCCATTTGCCATTTTTGGTCTCCCACAGCAACACTCCACACGCAGTCCCCGTCTGGTTGTTTACCGTCTGTTTAATGTCTGCGCCGCGCTGCCCCTTCTTTACTTCATCCAGCTGGTCATATGGAAACTCTTCACGAAGACGATTTTCAAGATCAAGCTCCAATACCTCACCCTGGTTCTGCTGCGAGCCTTGAGTTGCCTTGCGCTGTGCATCCTCGAGTGCTTTTTGCGTGTCAGCCAGCTTTTTTTCTTGCTCCAGAATTCGCAGATGATACTTTTCCTCAGCCGCTTTTTGCACATCTTCACGAATTTTATCTTCGCCCTCGGCTAATTTCTTTTGCGCATCCAGTTCAGCATTTGCTCGGGCTTGTTTTTCTTCACGCAGTGATTGCATCAACTCACTTAATTGTTCACGTAGTTTTTTGTTTGCCTCTTTTTCTGATTCAGCGTCTTCGCGTAGGTTTTTCACCATAGCTTCTTGCTCGACTGCAGCTTTTTTCTGCGAGCTAGCTACCTCAAGCTCCAATTTCTTTTTCGCTAACTCTAATTCGGAATCTAACTGCTGCTTTAATAACTCCTTTTCACCGGCCAATTGTTTTTTGGCCAGCTCAGCTGCGGAATCGCGTTCAGCTTTGACATATTTTGCCGCCTCTTCACGAATTTTTTCCATCTCTAATTTATGCTTGTGCTGTTCGGCTGCCAGCACGCGAGCTTCAATTTGCCCCTCCAGCGCTTTATCAACCTCTATAGCAGTCCCGCATGTTGTACATGTAATTGTATTCACCTAAACCCTAATTCCTTATCTATCAATTATACCAAGTAGACGAGTCCGCTCACCAGCCACCACTCGAGCCGCCGCCGCCAAACCCACCGCCGCCAAATCCGCCAAACCCACCGCCAGAGCTACCGCCCCCACCGATAAACGGGCCGCCCGCCCACCAACTTGGTGAATCACCGTGACTCGCGTGTGAACGATAGTTTGCAGAAACAGCCTTATCAAACAGCAGTCCCACGATTGTCAAAATAATAATCGTTGCAAGACCAATAAATAAAAAGCCAAATATAAATCCGATACCTATGCCAATCAGGCCACCAATCACACCGCCGAGCCACCAACTTTTTGTTCGTCCAAGCATCGACCCCAGCCAGCTAAACCCTATCAATCCAAAGAATAGTATAAATTCCCACGGAAACGAACCTGCACCATTTTGCGATGTATTTTCTGATAAAGCAGGATCCGCCTCACCATGAATAGCCGCAATAATACCATCAACTCCGCTATTAATACCGCCGTAATAATCACCTTGCTGGAACATAGGACGAATCCGGTCGCGAATAATACGACTTGCGCGGATGTCCGGCAGAGCGCCCTCAAGTCCATAGCCAACTTCAATACGCAGCTTGCGATCCTCCTTTGCGACCAACAGCAGCACTCCACTATTACGATCGTTTTGCCCCACACCCCACTCTCGCGCAACATTCAAAGAATAGTTCTCTAATGCGTCATTCTCAAGTGACGATATCATCAAAACCGCAACTTGATTACCGGTTGCTTTTTGCTCGCTAGCAATTTTTTCAGCCAATGCAGTCTTTTGCTCAGCTGTAAGCGTTCCGGTTTGATCAACGACAGGAATATCAGTCGGCTTCGGTGGAACCGCTAACGCACCCACCGGAACGTGCCATGCAACTACGACAAATAATGCTACTGCGACAGCAATAAGCCTTATTCGAGCATGTTGCAAAAACACGTTAACGCCTCATTCTTTTTGATTAGGAGTTAAATTCTACGGCTGGCGCGTTCTCAGCACCTTGATCTGCTTTGAAAGTCTCGAACCGATCAAAGCCAAATAGCGCAGCTGTTACATTAGCCGGGAAGCGCGAAATCGAAGTATTATACGTCGTCACCGCACCATTGTAATCTTGGCGAGCAACAGCAATACGGTTCTCCGTTCCCTCTAATTGCACTTGCAAATCCTGAAATGCGGCAACCGCTTTTAGTTCTGGATAGTTTTCGGTTACTGCCAGTAAACGCCCAAGCGCTTGGCTTAACTCACCCTGCGACTGCTGATACTGCGCAAGTTGCTCAGGAGTTGCATTGCTTGGATCGATCGAGATACTCGTCGCTTTAGCACGAGCTTCGGTCACCTGCGTAAGAGTATCCTGTTCGAAATTAGCCGCACCCTTAACGGTACTTACTAGGTTAGGTACTAAATCCGCACGTCGCTGATACTGTGACTCAAGATTGCTGAATTTGTTATTCACATTTTCTCGCTGTCCAACTAACCCGTTATATCCACCCACGACAACCGCCGCAAGGAGCACCAGAACTCCGATGATAATACCAGGCACAAGCCATTTTCGATTCATAAACACTCCCTCTTTCATGCTATTTACTATCTACATTATACGCTGATATGTACTATTTCACACCACAGCTCGACTGTCGTTTTTTCTATTGACCGAACCCATAGAAAGTGGTATTTTAAAAGTATTATGGCGTACGACAAGAATATATCATTCATGTACCCTTCCGACTTTAATGAAAAGCTGGCTAAAAAGCATGCCGAGGACGAGCAACTTCTAGCCCAGGCAGCAGAACAGCGCGCTTCACTCATAGAGATCGCTCGTCCCGCTGCAGATGCGACCGCCCGCAATATCGGGGATCTTGCCATTCGCACGCTTTCTGCGGGTATTCTCGAGGCGTCATTCGACAAACCGACACCAACCCCCGAACAATCACTGAAATTTGGCCGCACAACCGTAAGGAATCTCGTCACAATCGACAGTCAACCATTCCTCCAACTGATGACAGTGGACCAGCAAAATACTCTATCTGAGCAGTCGATTGTCGGCTACGCCGAACGAACTGCTGCTTGATACTGCGTAAAAAATTGACATTCTGCGAAAACGCAGGTTGATTCTATTTTTTGCGCTTCGCTAACTTTTTAGTTGCACTCACATCACTGAACCGACGATAGCCTAACACCAAGACGACCGCCAAACTGACGGCCACTGCTATAAATGTGTATTTTGTGTCATTCGAGGCAATCCCTCGACCAATGCTATAAACCAAGATAAAAATACCGCCGATCATTACACCGTTCATGATAACTTGGTTCTTACGCTCATACACCAAGCTGACAGCGACAAATAAGACCGCAGTCACCAGTGCAATGATTGATACGTTCCGATGATAGATCTGTGATTGCTTATCGTACTCTTTATACGCCTCATCGTAATCACGCTGCGCCTGAATGTCCTCTTCGGGAATTGCCCCATCTGGTGACTTTAAGCCTGCGGTTGTTAAAGAATGCGGATACTCTGGCATTTTTGGTGAGGCGTAAAAAGTATTAATACCCATGCCAACAAATAATGCCAATATCAAGCCCAAGAAAAGTGTGTATGCGAATTTAGATAGTTTAGCTTCCATGCCTGCAGTATAGTCCTCGCGCATAGTTTTGACAATAAACCGCTTATGAACCGAGTTTAGTATTCCTTAATAGCATAGTGTTCAGGATGCAAATCCTCGACCACAAATGTCCCATTGGGCTGGCGGTCATACTCAACCATAAAGTCA
>JALRDA010000076.1 GCA_023257145.1 Candidatus Saccharimonadia bacterium
AGAGGCGCTCGATAATTTTTTTCATCTGCGAACTATTATCACCTAGCCAGATTGGTCCGGCAAGGATGACAATGTCGGCATCAAGTACTTTTTGACAGATACTGTCCGCCCATTCATCGGTCGCCCATCCCTGTTCGCGCATGTCTGGGTAGACGCCTGTCGCTATATCGTTGTCAACAGTGCGGATAACCTCGGTTTGAACTCCGCGCGATTCCATCAATAGTTTACTAGCATTTATCAGCCCATCAGTGTTGCTTTTGGCTGGGCTTTTATTAAGTGTGCCGTTAAAAAATATCGCCTTTAAATCAGAAAAATCATGCTCTTCGTTCATCTCAACCTCCGCTTCTACTTATATTTCTATTATATTCCTAATCTGTAGTCATAGATACTCGTAATCATCTAGCGAATCGACTATGATAGACGGAATGAAAGCCGAGAAAAATAAACACATAGCAAAAGAACTGCGCTGGGGCAGAATCGCTGCTCAGACAGTGTACTTTATGTTGGGTGTCGGTAGTGGGACGTTTGCGGCAAACATTCCTCGCATCAAAGATAGTTTAATGCTTAGCGAAAGTATGCTTGGGTCAGCACTGCTATTCTTGTCCGTTGGCGGTTTGATTGCACTGCAGTTCGCGGCGCCATTGATTCGAAAATTTGGCCTGAGAACGCTATTATCGATGGTCGTGCCATTATTCCCTCTCGTGTTAATTCCCATCTCGCTATCTGGTTCATATGGATGGCTGGTGGTTTCATTTGTAACATATGGCATGATGACTACCATTGGTGGTATTGCGGTAAACGCTCAAGCAATCGATATTGAAAAAGCCTATGCGCGTTCATTGATGAGTGGATTTCATGCGATGTTTAGTGTCGGAGGTGTTATCGGTGCAATCATTGGTGGTCTTTTGGCATCGCTGGGTGTATCGATTTTTTACAGCATGGCCGCAGTCGGTATTATCCTGTCGGTCGTTGGTATGTTTGTGATTATGCGCTTACTCGACTCAGAGAAGTATGACACTGCGCAGGACCACGCCGTGTCAGAGCGACCGCATGTTCACCACAAGATGGCGTGGTGGAGACAAGTTGCACTACTGGGTATGTTGATTTTTGCGTGCTATCTGACTGAGGGTGCGATGGCCGATTGGACGGCAATATTTATGAATGAATCACACGCGGTCGATCCCTTTGTCGCAGTCTTTGCGTATGTTGTCTTTACTGCGTGTATGACAGTCGGACGATTTATCGGCGATCCGATTATTGAAAAGTATGGTGCATTCGAAACGTTGGTGGGTGGAAGCATACTTGCAGTCACTGGGTTGTTGGTCGGACTACTATCCCCTAGTTTGGTAGTATCTGTTATTGGGTTTGGCGCTGCCGGTCTGGGTGTGTCGGTGCTGGTCCCTATTATCATTTCGCTAGCTGGCAATATCCGGAATGGCAATCGCAATGCCGCGATCGCCAGGGTTAGTACATTTGGAAGTATCGGTCTAATGTCCGGGCCTGCACTTATTGGATTTGTGGCGGATGAATCAAGCTTATTGATCGCAATGATGATTCCGGTGCTGCTGCTGGTGTTCGTAGGAGTTGCCGGAACGATGATGCGGAGGTCCGCTGAAATGAAATACCAAACATCAAAGCAGTCTGCATAGAGTTACGTTCGGCTACTACAAGCCATCACCCTCACGTTAAAAGCTTTTCACGGTACCTTTGCGTGCTACTATAAAGATAACTAATCTATAGGAGAAATTATATGAATGAATGGATAATTAGATTTTTGGTTGCCGGCGGCGTGATGGCAGTGTTCGACGCCTTTTGGCTGACAGTTGTTGCAAGTAAATTTTATAAAAGCCAAATTGGCCAGTTGCTTCTTGAAAAGCCAAACATGACCGCTGCGGTTGTTTTCTATGTCGTTTATGTCATTGGTATCGTCGCCTTCGTACTGTCACCTGCGCTCGAAAAAGGTTCATGGATGTACGCTCTTGGATATGGTGCGTTGTTTGGCCTTGTTGCCTATGCAACATATGATTTAACCAACCTATCTACTATCAAGGGCTTCACGACGAAGGTTGTCATTGTTGATATGATTTGGGGGACGCTTCTGACTGCGGCCGTTTCAGTTATTTCATACTGGATTATTAAACAATGGATTTCATAGAACTACTCCAGACATTCTTGGTCAGTCTCACTGCCGCTCTTGTATTCATGAGTCTTATTTTTGTCATTGCTCGTCGCATGCGTCGCTACGATTTGGTTGACGTCGCGTGGGGTTTGGTCTTTATTGTCATTACTATAACTGCGTTTATGGTGAATGGAGCAATTGATACTACTCGAATCGTTCTTTTAGTACTTGTTGGTATTTGGGGGTTTCGCCTTGCGTCACATATATACAGACGATTGCGGGCGACGGATTCTGAAGATAAGCGCTACGTCGAATTGCGGAAAAAGTGGCAGTCAAAAAATGAGGATTTAGCTATTTATCTTCGTATCTATTGCATGCAGGCTCTACTTGCGGCCCTGGTGTGCGCACCGGTTATCGTTAGCATGGCTTCGGATGCCAATCAGAATGGTTTACTTTTGACTATTGGTATTGGTGTTTGGGTGATTGGATTTACTATTGAATCGCTTGCCGACAGACAGTTACGAAAGTTTATCGCCGACGCTACACATAAAGGTCAGCTGATGACACGTGGGCTGTGGCGATATTCGCGTCACCCAAATTATTTTGGCGAAGTGACGATGTGGTGGGGTGTTGGTATCATCGCCCTGGGCGTACCATTTGCCTGGATAGGGCTGGTTGGCCCACTACTTATTAGTTATTTGATCATATTTGTTTCCGGTGTGCCGCCAACGGAAAAAGCATTTGCTGGACGGCCTGGATGGAAAGAGTATCAACAGCGCACGAGCGTTCTTGTTCCTTGGTTTGTGCGCAGCAAGGATAATGCATGAATCAGCAGGTGACGGTTTTTGGTGCTAATGGTAAAGTTGGCAGTCTTGTCGTCAAAGAGCTATTGCTGCGCAACTATTCAGTTGTTGCTTTTGTGCATCATGCGCATAATTTTTCTGCACACGAGCATCTACGCATTGTGCAGGGCGATATTTATAATGCCAATGATGTCGACGCGGCAGTAGCTGGTTCGGCGATCGTTATTAGCACCTTGGGCAGTTGGGGAACGCCAAAGAAAGATATCCTGACAGTGGGTATGGGGCACATCGTTGCTAGCATGAGCCGCCATGGCAGTGCCCGACTTATTTCTTTGACTGGTGCCGAGGCTCGCGCTGCAGGTGACTCACTTTCGATCATTCATCGGCTGATGCACGCTGGTCTGAGTGTCGCTGCTGGAAAAGTGCTTGCTGACGGCGAAAAGCACATTGCTATACTTGAGAAAAGTGGACTGGACTGGACAGTGGTTCGATCGCCAATCATGACTTCGAAACAACCTCGTGGCGATCGGTATACGCTATCTAGCAATCGCCCACTGCCCTGGCGGTTTATTGCACGACGACTAGTCGTGTTGTCGATGGTCGATCTGATCACAGACACGCATTGGCAACAAAAAGCTCCGTACATTTCGTAACGGAGCTTTTTAAATACTCTATTGCTTGCCTTCACGCCATAATTTTGATGGCCACCATATAATTTTGCCAAAATCATATGACAATGCTGGCACAAGTAGTGTGCGCACAATGATTGTATCGAGCAGAACGCCAAAGGCGACGATAAACGCTAGTTGCGCAAGGAACAGGATCGGAATAATGCCGAGCGCGGCAAAGGTTGCT
>JALRDA010000028.1 GCA_023257145.1 Candidatus Saccharimonadia bacterium
GCTGTTCGCCGATTAAAGTGGTACGCGAGCTGGGTTCAGAACGTCGTGAGACAGTTCGGTTTATATCCGGTACGGACGTCAGGAAATTTGAGAGGATCTACCCCTAGTACGAGAGGACCGGGGCGGACGAACCTCTGGTGTATCGATTGTGGCCACCTGCTGCATTGTCGAGTAGCTACGTTCGGAATAGATAAGCGCTGAAAGCATATTAAGCGCGAAACTAACTTGAAGATAAGATTTCCCTATGAGGACACAGAAAGACTATCTGTTTGATAGGTGCAAGGTGGAAGTGTAGTAATACATGGAGCTAAAGCATACTAATAGTCCCATCGCCTTTTTATGTCCTTGTCACCATTCGTTAATGCTTGCATTAACAGGGGTGATGAGGTAGACTTAACTAGTAATTGGTGTTAATCACCAATGTCAATCAATGAAAGTATTTCATTCTTTACATTCAAATGACCGTGTCCTGATTCAAGGACATCGAAGCAAGGTTTAGACCCACTGATCATCGTTATCAGCGCAAAGTGTCTTAAACCTTACTTCGGTGCCCATGGCGCTGAGGAAATACCTGTTCTCATTCCGAACACAGAAGTCAAGCTCAGCAGCGGCGATTATACTGCCACAAGTGGGAAACTAGCACGGTGCCGAATTATAAAAAGACCATCCGAATAGGATGGTCTTTTTCTTTGTTGTAAAATGCTTATGTCTTACTCCTGTCGTCATTGTCGACGGACTGCCGATTGGAACCGGTCATGGTAAAATAAGTAGCAGATGCTATTAAAACAAAAACAAAAAATGTTTGATTTGCTCAATCGACTGCGTGCCATACCTAAACGCTACACAATTTCACTTGGGCTATTATTGTTTCTGATTATTATCTATATTGCCACTTATCTGATTGAGAAGCCGATACAGTTTTCATATGCAGGCGAATCGTGTGTGAAGCGTATGACTCTATTGCCTGATCTACACGTAAGCTCGAATGAGGATGGATATGAACTGCGTCCGGCAAATGCGTTCAAAGTTGGCACATGGTCAATCGCTTCGCGGGGTGTATGCGTGACACCGACTACTGCACCAGTGGTAGGTACTGTAAAGGCCAGTTTGTCTCCGTTTGGCGGGGTGTTTGCAAAGCAGACATTCGCCATCTCTACCGAATCTCCCGTCCGCGTTGATACGAAAGTATTGGAGCGTCCCGTCCCTGTTTCTCGTCCTCTACATCTACGATTGAGTGGTGTGGACACCACCTTTTCTTACGCATTACGTATAGCGGAAAAACAAGCAGTCTGCCAGGCGAAAGATACTACTTTGCTATGTGCTATAGATACGCTTGGGCTTGAGCAAAGCAAGTCCTATACGGCGAGCCTGGTACGCCAGTTTAAAGGTAAAGAGGTGGCAACTGTTGCGACGAAGCATTTTCAGACACTGTCAGCGACAGCGGTAGTTGATTCGTCCGTCAAGCCCGGGGCGGTTGTGTATGATAAGCCAAGCGAAATTACACTTAAGGTCGACAAAGCACTCACGAGCGGTGAGGTAGAGTTGAATAAAATAGAGGGTGATCAGCGAATTGTCACTCCTGTTACTATGGCAGCAGTCGGGACTGATGTGACGGTCAAGTTGCAAGCCGACTTGGCTCGCGCGTCAAGCTATGAGTTAGTATTGAAGAATGTTGAGGCAACTGACGGGAGTGGGCTGGTGGAGCCATATAAATTAACATTCACAGTCTCAGGTGGCCCAAGGTCGACTGGGGTGGATATCGGTACAACAGGTGTTGCCGCAGGGACGACGGCGGTAATTACATTTGACCAGCCATTGTCGGACCATCAAGATGTAAATAAATTCGTGACGCTTACGGGTGGAGCGACACTTGCTGGTAAGCGCGGTAACCAACTTTTAATCTCCACGTCTAATGTGCCAAGGTGTGGTGATTTTACAATTAATATAACGAATGACCTGCAAAGTAATTATGGTATCAGTGGTCATTCGGCCTGGAGCTTCGCAAGTCGCACGAATTGTTACACAACCTCTACGATTGGCACATCGTCGCAGGGTCGGCCGATTACTGCCTACTATTTTGGTACAGGAGCGACATCAGTGTTATATACAGGAGCAATTCACGGGAGTGAAATGAGCACGAAAGCCTTGATGGATCGTTGGGTTCAGGATTTGGACGCTAAGGCTCGCACGATACCAGCACATATGAGCGTTGTTGTTGTGCCGGCACTTAACCCCGATGGCATTGCGCGAGGTAGTCGAGTGAATGCAAATAATGTCGATCTGAATCGCAATTTTGCTACTAATGATTGGCAAAAAGATATCACAACGGTAGGTAATCAACCGTTCCCTGGTGGTGGTGGGGAATCGGCAATGTCGGAGCCAGAGGTGCGGGCAATTGGCAGCCTGGCACAGCGACTACGCCCCAAGCTAATCCTTTCCTACCATAGTATTGGCAGTATGGTAGCTGCAAATCAGGCAGGTAATTCGTCGGCATTTGCCGCAACGTATGCGCAGTTGTCGGGCTATCGCAATATTACAGGTCAATCAGACACGACGTTTGAGTATTCAGTAACAGGGACAGCTGACGACTGGTATGCGCAGTCAATAGGGGTGCCAAGCCTTTTGGTCGAGTTGGGCAGCCACAGCTATCATCAGTTTGAGCGCAACCAGGCAGCAATGTGGGCGATGATCAATTCTTAACCCAACCAACAACATAACTGTAATGGTATATAATAAGAGATAAATTATGTGTATGATCTGTTCAGTTACGTATGCGACGGCGGGGGGTAGGGTTACTCGCTTTTAGTCCTGCTATGCCTGTAAACACGGCGGATACTGCAGTAGCTCCGACACTTGCTTCGCAGGTGGTTAGCGCCCAACAAACTCCGGTTGCTGCTGCGTCGTTTAAAATGCCATCATTAGTCGAGCCGCAGTGGCTCAAGGATCAGAATGCCGCTGAGCGGGCCGCCGCCGCTGCTAGCGCTCAGTCGCAAACAAAAGCTGCTACCGGTCGAGTTGTTACGTACGATGTCATGACACGTGGTGATATTACGGCTAACTATGCTGAGTTCAAGGCTCAGGCAAATGCTACGCTCAATGATGGACGAGGGTGGTCGCGACTCGGAGTTAATTTTCAGGAAGTCGCTAGCGGGGGTGCATTTACTTTAGTGCTGAGTGAGGCATCGCAGGTTACAAGTTTTTCAAGTGGATGCGGTAATGAGTACAGTTGCCGTGTCGGACGATATGTCATTATCAATCAAGATCGTTGGCTAGGTGCGACACCGTCCTGGAATAATGCCGGTGGATCACTGCGTGAATACCGGCATATGGTAGTGAATCACGAGACCGGCCATTGGCTGGGGCACGGACATGCAAGCTGTACGGGTGCGGGACAGCCGGCGCAAGTGATGCAGCAGCAGTCAATTGATTTGCAAGGATGCGCATTTAACGCCTGGCCGACAAATAGCGAATTATGGTCCTCGCAGTTGGGTATTAGCTAATGCGTCATCTGAAATCACTTCATACTACCATTTCTCGCAAGCAACTGATCGTATGCGCGCTTCTTGTCGGTGTACTACTTGCTATGGGCGGATATGCACTATGGAGTAAGCAGATATGGTCGGAATATACCCCCGGCTATACTGCGTGGCGTACTGAGATTAAATCTACTGCCGATAGCCTATTAAAACTCTCAGTGACTACGACGAAAGAGCGTGTCGCATTCAACGCGCAACTCGCAGGATATTAGTGACAAGCAGGCCATATGTTCAGTTACTCCTGTCGTGCAGTGGCAAAGTAAAATTATCGCTTCACTAGAGCAGGCTCGTAAGGCATGTCAGGCAACCTATGGAGATATCCAAGCGTTTCGTAGTCAGCTTTCGATTATAACGGTACATACTGACGATGATCAAAAGCTGGCCGATATTCTGCGCCAGGCGCCCCAAGCTGCAGAGTTGAACGAGGATGGTTTGGTGCAGCAGATTAGCGCGTGGAATAGTGTTATCGATAGCCTTAACAAGATGTCGCCAAGTGCGACGTTTAAACCAGTCCATCAAGAGGCTGTGAAAAAGACCACTGGCATAAAAGCCGGATGGGAAGAGGTGGTGGCTGCCCACCAAGCGAAGGATAAGGCAAAATACACAGCTGCGGTAGCGGCGTTGGGTGATAGCTATGATGAATTAGATGCTTTGACGACCATTGGCGAATCTTCCATAGCGACGCTTGCAGCCGACTTGCAGAATAAGTATCAGCTAACCTTCGGGTAGTTGCTGCTACCAAGGTCCGTAAAAACGCTATGAGGCTATGATCGACTGAGCGGTATAACTGCTAGATATAAAAAATAGGCCTGGGCATTTACCCAGGCCTATTTCTAATGCATTTAATTGAAAATAAACACCGTCATTAAAAAACGACCCATCTCGCAGATAGGGTCGTTTGTTTGCATTTGACTCTAAGTGTGGATTCAAACAGGTGCATAT
>JALRDA010000086.1 GCA_023257145.1 Candidatus Saccharimonadia bacterium
TGAATAGAAAGCACATTTTGACTCAAAATAATTTGACATGCATCATATACAGCATTACATTCTGACAACATTATCCGTCACCAAATGGGCGAGGTTTAGCGAGATGCGCCCGCCAAAAGTAGACAGCAATGCCTACAGCTACCACCTGAAACTTCTGCAGAAACAGCAGCTTATTGAAAAACATGCCGACAAGGGTTATCGATTAAGTCCAGCCGGCATGACGCAAGTGGACAGGATGAGCAGTGGTGAGCTTCATTTTCGTTTGCAACCAAAAATTATTACAATGTGTCTATTGTATACTGCTGATAATCATTTTTTGCTTCTTAGGAAGAGTAAACAGCCATTTATCGGCGCCTGGACATTCGCAAGCGGAAAGTTGCACATAGAGGATGGTGGCGTACGCCAAGCGATGATTCGTGAAATAAACGAGCGCGTCGCAATAGCAGAGAACGACACATTACATCATGCGGCAGATGTCTATATTAACGCGTCTATTGGCGAGCAATTGGTCTCATCAATTCTTGCGCACGTATTTACGATGCAAATCGAACGTAGTGAAATTGCGCGAACCGATGTTGCATGGGTGCCGGGTGGTAGCTGGCAAGATCTGCAGTTAGCGCCAGGTGTTAAAGAAGTCTTTGATCTTGTGCAGCGAAGTGAAAATTCGTTTACATTTGCTGAGTATTCCATTGATTGGTGAATCTATCGAGTGCTAGGATGTTGCCGTAGGCTGGTATCATAGTACTATATGCTTCTCACGACATCACTTCAAAAAGTAAAAGGCGTAGGCCCCAAGACTGCCGAGCAACTTGCTGCAGCGAATTTGCACACGGTTGGAGATTTGATCGACTTTCTTCCACGCAAACACGAGGACTTTTCTGAGGTGGTGAATATCGCTGACATACATCCTGGAAAAATGACGATTCGTGCGCGCTGCGAAAAGATTGCTACTCGCCCTGTGAGGCGCGGTTTGCGTATCACGACAGCAACGCTTGTTGATGATACGGGCAAGCTACAGGCGGTATGGTTCAATCAACCGTATCGTACGACACAGCTGGCAAAGGCTGACGAAGAATTCTTCTTTTCGGGTGAGTTCGAATTTAATTACAATAAATATCAGCTTTCAAACCCAAGTGTCGAAAAGGCAAGTGAAATGCCGGTGAACACAGACCGCCTATTACCGGTGTATCGTGCGATTAAAGGATTGAAAAGTCAGCTAGTGCGCAAAATTCTTGTTGAGATCAAGCCTTTAATGACGATGTTGCCCGAGACGCTGCCAGCTAGTGTGGTAAAGACGGAAAAACTACTGCCTCGATCAGACGCAGTGCTAGGTATGCATTTTCCGAAAACGCCCGATGACGTTACTGCGGCAAAAGAACGTCTCGCATTCGAGGAACTATTCCAACTTTTGCTAGCGAGTCAGCTGAACAAACTGGACAACGCCAAGCTTGAAGGGTGGCACATTCCGTTTGATCAAAAGATTGTCGCCGATTTTGTTGCCCAGCTGCCGTTCGATTTAACAGGCGCCCAACGACGCGCAGCGTGGGAGATTATTCAGGATTTCGAGAAGAAAACACCAATGAATAGGCTACTCCAAGGTGATGTTGGCGCCGGCAAAACAGTTGTTGCAGGCCTAGCGGCGCGCCAGGCAGCCGCATCAGGCTTTCAGACGGCACTGATGGCACCGACGGAAATATTAGCCTCTCAACATGCGGAAACGCTCAGCAAGCTTTTGCAGCCGTTTGGCGTGAACGTTGGACTACTAACCGGTAGCGTCAAGGGGGTTGCGCGAAAAACATTATATGAACAGATTGCTAGCGGAAGTGTCGCTGTTGTTGTCGGGACGCATGCGCTCATACAGGAAACGGTTAAGTTTCATCGTTTGGGGTTTGTTGTAATCGACGAACAACATCGCTTTGGGGTGAAGCAACGACAAGAGCTTCTAACGAAGTCTGAGTATATGCCACATTTATTGGCGATGACTGCGACACCGATCCCGCGTAGTCTGGCGCTGACTGTATACGGCGAGCTTGATGTCAGTATTCTAAATGAACTTCCAAAAGGTCGTAAGCCGATCGAAACGAAGATTTGGTCGCCAAATAGCCAAGCTCAGCTGTACGCAAAGATTGACGCAGAAATCGCAAACGGCCGACAGGGCTACGTGATTTGCAGTTTGATCGATGATAACCCGGATAATGAAATCAAAAGTGTCGAAGCAGAGTATAAGAAACTGCAGAATTCGATATTCAAGCACCGAAAAATTGGATTACTCCACGGCAAGATGAAGTCTGATGAAAAAGACGACGTGATGAGTCGATTTGCCAGTGGCGAATTAGACATTCTGGTTAGTACCACGGTCGTGGAGGTTGGTGTTGACGTCCCCAATGCGACCGTGATGATCATAGAAAACGCTGATCGGTTTGGTCTGAGTCAGCTACATCAACTGCGTGGCCGTGTTGGGCGCTCATCACATCAAAGCTACTGTTATCTAGTGATGAGCGATAGTAGTAAGCCTTCGCAGCGTCTAAAAGAAATTGAACGATCGAATGACGGTTTTTATCTGGCGGAAGTCGACTTGAAATTGCGCGGTCCCGGTGAAATTTACGGTCGCTCACAGCACGGCGCGTTAAACTTACAGATCGCTACTTTATCAGATACGAAGTTGATTGCACGTGCACAAAAACAGGCCAAGGCATTCGCAGTCAATGGTGCTGATCTGGTACAATATAATCAATTAGCGGAACAGGTCGGAAAGTACCAGCGACTAACAACGTTAAATTAATTACTATGTATTCAGGAACAACATTTCGTACTAAATCCGGGCTTGTGATGGGCGTCCATCAAAAAATCGACCGTGTCGCACATCGGCACATTAAACACCATGTCCCGAAATCAATCCATTTTCCAACCACGCAGCAGGTCTTGCATTTCGAGGGTTTGAACGGTCCCGATGGTATCAAACGAAAAAGTCCCGCCAAAGACGAACCGTGGCATTATATTGACCCTAAAGATCCAAATGACACGTCGCTGATCGAAATGATCACCGATCATATCCATAATCTATCGACCGCACTTAGATCAGGCAATAACGAACGGGCGGCTTTTGAGGCGGCATGGATGGCACATGCGATCACTGACGGCCTGACGCCGGCGCATCACTACCCACTAGAGGCGAAACTCGAGGAATTACGGGGCGGTCAAAGTATCGAGACGCGAACTACAACCAAGGACAAGCTGGTATTGCCGGGTAAAACTCGACGCCATCAAATCAAAAACAATTGGGAATATTGGGGTGTAAAAGGTGTCATGACGACACACCTTGGGTTTGAATTAGGTGTTGCCACGACAATTGCCGGATTGAAGATGGAAGGGACGCATCCGAAAGAAAAGGATTACGCTGCCGTACGAGAAATTGGGTATGAGGCAGTATTTAAGAATATTCTTGCGACTGTCGACGGATTGGATATGTATACCGAATACAGCAGGCTAGGCTGGACTCGCCATTTGGCGGCACAAACAAAAAAGTCACTTGTTCCAGAGATTATTAAGGCTGTGACGCTGGCGTGGTATCAGGCAATTCTCATTGCGGAGCAAAAGTAAGTGAATATTCGTATTATCGGTGGCTACTATGGTGGTCAGCAGATCGAAGCGCCAAAAAATCGTCGCACTCACCCGATGGGCGAGCGTGTTCGTAACGCATTATTTAATAGTCTTGCGGGTGAAATTGCTGATGCTGAAGTCTTAGATGTATTTGCTGGTACGGGCGCTGTCGGACTTGAGGCGCTTAGTCGTGGTGCAAAGTCAGTGACATTTGTAGAGCGTGATCGCACGGCGCAGCGATATTTGACGCGTAACGTGGCGAGAATTGGTGTTGCGGAAAAAGCACAAATTATACGGACTACTGTTGCCAGCTGGCTTGGCACGAAAGAACCCCAGTTATTTGATATTATTTTTGCTGATCCGCCATATTACGATGTTCAGTTTTCCACAGTCGACAGAATTTTTGACCTATTAAAGCCCGGTGGTATTATGGTATTATCACATCCAGGTAGAGGTGAGGTACCGACCAAAACAGGAGTTGTTGTGGTGGACAATCGTAGTTATGGAAATGCATATCTCACCTTCTACCGCCGTGATAGCTAAGACCGTGAGGTCTTTTTTATTTGATTTAAAATGGTCGTCGAATAAAAAGCAGCCCCGCGATTTCTCGCGGGGTGCAGTCATAACGTAGGACATGTTATGTAGCAATGATAGCATACATTTCATAATACACAAAGAGGTAGCGGGTCAGGACATCGGCAAGATGGTGAGATGTGTATCGCTGTTCTTCAGCACGGCAATGACATTTCGCCCCATTTTATAGTGTCGCCTAGCGGCATTTCTAATTGATGTGCCTACAGTCAGAACATCGCCCATGAGGCATTGGTGAGTGTCAGCGATCGATTTTAGGGTGCTAGCTTTTTCGTTTTCAAGCTCTAAGCCAATCAAACGTGCATCGGTAGGGTTAGAGCTGATAAGGCGTTGCTGAACTGCTTCAAAAGTGTCGGGTAATATTGTGTCGACGATATGTCGGCTGTTCATGATTCGGTAGCCTTCGACAGTGGTGTTCATTTCGGCATATTTAATCGCCGCATCAAGCATGGCGTCACGTTCTTCTACGGTTGCGATCATTAGAATTTCTTGCGCTATGTCGCGGTATGTGTCGGCGTGCATAAGAACGGCGATTTTTGTATGGGTTTCGCCTGCATCAAATTTCTCAAACTGTTTGAGATTTGGCGCGCCAACGGATTCATGCTCAATACTCATAGGCATACCATAATATATTATAAATATTTAGTAAATAACGAAGTTGCAATCGGCATAAATCAAACAAGTAAAATAGCAGGCCAGCCGACCTGCTATTTTATATGGTACGCGAGAAAGGACTTGAACCTTCACGCCCGAAGGCACTAGCTCCTAAGGCTAGCGTGTCTACCAATTCCACCACTCGCGCAAATTTGGTAACCTTCATATCATATCAAAAAAACTTTTAAAGATAAAGACCCTGTTTTAGCGGTCAAATAGCTAGCATAACCGTTTTGCTTAGAAAGTGTCTAACTGTGGTATCATATATACAATATGAGAGAGGCTACCCGACAATGAGTAAAGTTGCTGCATATCTACAAGAGCATATCTTAGGCGAAGTTTCGACTGACCCGGCTATCTTAAAAAAACTAGGCAAAGACGCAAGCGTCCTTGAAATAACCCCCGAAATGGCGGTGTATCCACGCGTTACAAACGATATTCGCAAGGTCGCGCGCTTTGTATATCAATTGGCCGAAAAAGGTCATGTTATGCCAGTGACGGCGCGTGGTGGTGGCAGTGATCAGACTGGTGCTGCGATCGGCAAGGGTATTTCGCTAGTGACTCAGGCGCATATGAACCGCACATTCGAACTCGATAGCAAACAAAAACTTGTTCGTGTACAGCCTGGCGTGAATGCGAAGGCGCTAAATGATGCGCTAGCACTTCATGGCATGGCCATTCCAGCACTGCCAGTTTCAAGTGTGTACAGTACGATTGGTGGCGCAGTGGCAAACAATGCCAGCGGTCCATTGTCGGGTAAGTATGGTGATATGTCAGAATGGGTTCACCAATTAGAGGTAGTGTTAGTTAATGGCGATGTGCTTCAGACGGAACGTTTGAGTAAGCGCGATCTTGATAAAAAGAAAGGCCTCCAGACATTCGAGGGTGAAATCTATCGCAGTCTTGATAACCTTATCGAAGATAATCGACAGCTAATCGATGACAAACTCGTTAGTGATATTCGCGATAACGTCGGCTACTCTGCGATTACGAAGGTAAAACGAAAAGATGGGTCATTTGATCTGACGCCGCTGATTGTCGGAAGTCAGGGGACGCTAGGTATCGTGTCCGAAATGATCTTAAAGACTCAGTACGTCAGTACGCAGCAAACGTCAGCATTTATTACGTTTGTTAATAGGGAAGCGGCACGCGATCTATTTGATAAATTTGCGTCACTTGAGCCATCAGTACTAGAATATTTTGACGGTGTGTTATTTGAGGAAGCTAAAAAACAAGGCAAGACGTATCCATTCAACGCGGCTTCATCTGATGTATTTGACGCCGGGGTTATGGTTGGGTTCGATGATTTTAGTGATCGAGCACGCCAGCATAAATTAAAGAAACTTAAAAAACTACTTGAGGGTGTCGAAGCGCAATTAACAGTTGAAGATACTGATGATGCGGGTCAGCTTTTCTCGGCTCGTCACGTCACGTCGTATTTACTTTCTCCAGCCGGTAAAGATATCTCAGCGCCCCCAATAATGGATGGTGCATATGTACCTAACGAACGATTAGAGGAGTTCATCTCGGCTATTAACACACTTGCTGACAAGCACCATGTCACGCTTCCTGTCCATACTCGAATATTGGACTGCGTCGTGTATACGCGTCCATTACTGCAGCTACACAAAGTCTCAGACAAGCAAAAGATATTCAAATTGCTCGACGAATATTCGACTGTTGTCGAGCGCTGCGGTGGTCATTTAATCGCTGAGTCCGGTGAAGGTCGCGTCAAAGCGCGATTTGCCCACAGAAACATCGGCGAAGACGTGATCGAGCTGTTCAGCGCAGTAAAAGACATATTTGATAATCATGACATCCTAAATCCCGGAGTGAAAAAGCCGGCTGATCTTCGAACATTAGTTTCGGACCTTCGGACATCCTACGATACGTCAGATTTCGCAAACCACACACTTTATAGCTAATCGCTAATTTGCTATAGTATGAAGCGGTACGCCTACGCGCGAGTGGCGGAATGGTAGACGCGCTAGCTTCAGGTGCTAGTGTCCTTCGGGACGTGGAGGTTCAAGTCCTCTCTCGCGTACCAAATA
>JALRDA010000035.1 GCA_023257145.1 Candidatus Saccharimonadia bacterium
TGAACAGAACGTACCTACCGGCTCAATATTTACGTTATTATTACCTGACATGTGAAATAAATTACAGAATATGAACGATAATTGTATATAGTAGAGAAAGTTATGAATGATAAATCTGTATTAATTGTTGAAGACGATAACGACCTAAGAGATGCATATGTGATGATTCTTAAGTCCGAAGGGATCGATACTTGGTCAGCTGAAAATGGCCAGGTAGCTTTGCAAATGATTGAAGAGCATGGTGACCCAGGCGTTATTTTCTTAGATTTACGTATGCCGGTTATGAATGGTATCGAATTCTTAGAAAAATATGACGCACCATCACATACCGAAACTGAAATTGTCGTGTTCTCTAACTATGATGCAAAAAACGAGATCGACACCGCTTACGAGTTGGGTGCTCAACGATATGTTCTTAAAGCCCGAGCGGCGCCTAAAGAATTAATTCGTATTGTTCGCACTATCTTGTCATAAGGTGACATCGCGAAAAGCATCTTCACCAATATAACCTTCTAGGAGGTCTTTATTGACGTGGTATGTTCCGCTTTGGTAATCGATAATACCTTTTTTCTGAAGAGATCCTAGTATTTTCGTAGTACTTTCTCGACTTAGACCAACAAGACTGGCGATTGTCGCATGGCGTAGCGTCATATTAATAACATGAAATGTTTCATTGGCTGGCTTAATGCCATAACGGAATACTAGATAGTAAAGTGTAAAGGCAACTTTATCTTCTGCACGTGATTGCTCGAGGCCGTTAATACGCAGCATCGCCGCGGTATGATCTTTACTTAATGTACTAAAAAGAGAAAAAAGAGTTTTTTGATCGTTCAATACTTGTTCTTTGAAATCTTCACGGCTGAACTGAAGCACTCGGACATCAGACACAGCTTCATAGTAAAAGAGTGACGTTGAGGTCGTTTCCATGAGCCATGACAATGGCAGAATATCATCTTTTGTAAAGAAAGCAATTGTACGCTCTTCACCAGATGTCGTAATAGTGTATGAACGAACAATACCGTCTGAAACCATCACACCTTGCCGAGGAGCTTCACCTTGAAAGAAAATATTGGCACCTTTTTTATACGCCCGTATTTGGGCAAAAGGTTTCATTTTTTCTGTAGGAGACTGCATACCTATAGTATACCACTGTTAAAAAAGTGATATTTATCACATTAATTTTGTGAAGTACGACACAAAAGAATGAAAGCATTACGACTATAGTTATATTTAGAAAATAAATTAAGAGGTGGAGGGCGCTATGAAGCATCAACCGTACCCAGTAGAAATCCGCATCAAGCAGTTTATGAAAAGTAAAATGATTGAATTTCCTGATCTTAAGGAAAAATATGGACCACGAATAGAAGTAATTGAGCGAGGCTATTTGTGGGATGATATCGTAGGATTCTTTTCAAAGAAAGTGAGGGTAAACTAATATGTCACGCACAAGGCACCACGACAAATTAAACGAAACACGTCATCGACGTAAAAAGTCTTCACTGTCTAAGCAAAAAACGCTAGAGACATTGCGAATTGAAGATTGGTACATTGAACTACCGGTTACCATGCACCTGAGGACTCGATAATTATACCTACCAATATCCATCATGAACAATTAAAAATGAACGAACTCTAGCCAGTATTTAACAGTACTTACAGAGTTCGTTCTTTTTTAATAAAAAGTTCTTAAGGTTAAATTCATTACAAATTCTGCTGCTTTACAAAGAAAACGGACAGGACTATGATGAATGCAAATACAAACAGCTCCCTAAAAGATAGGACAAAACTAATCGTTAGGAGGGAAGTTATGAAGAAGCTAATGAAAGTAGCAGTGGTGGCAATTTTTGCCGCAGCATCTGTAACAGTAGGCGGATCAGTATCGGCACAACAAGCAACCTGTGAGGTTGGTTATACCGGACCAGGCACAAATAATACCTGTACAATTACTCGGTCATACGAATGTACAGTGACGAACAATAATAACGTTACAATCGTAAACACGAACGATCAAAATGGTATTTCGGGTACAGCCATTGTTTCAGGTAACACCACAGGTGGCGGCGCAACTTCGGGTACGATTTCAAACAGTAATGGTACAGAGTTTAATATTTCCATTACCAATGCTACTCAGGAAGGTTCAGAAAATGAAACTCGTACTTGTACGATTACCAGGACTGTTCCAGCTACGAATCCACCTGCACCAGTTGTGCCAACCAATGGTGGTGGCGGAGCTGCTGAAGTAAAGGCATTGCCTGCAACAAGCGCTGATACATCGCTTGCAACTTTTGCTGCGATTGCCGGTACAACCGTTGCAGTGGCAGCAGGAAGTGTTGCGGGAGCAGCTGCGTATCGCCGCCTTAAAGCTTAATTAGGATTCACTATGAACGATGGGCGATCAACCACTACTCGCCATACACTTGGAGTAATTCTGGGATTGAACCTAGCCGTAGGCATAATGTTTACGGCGGTTCTTTTTCCTCATCCACCTAAACAGGAATACCACTCAGTGGCAACCAGACCGACTTCGGCTAAGTTGACATCACTCGAGACGCGTCAGGTCAGGTCCGGTATACCTGCGCGAATTATCGTACCGGATGTTGCGATCGACATGGAAGTGCGAGTAGGGTCGTATATGCCTGAATCGGCAACCTGGACAATCGAATACGGTGCCGCATTTTATGCAGACAGAACTGTACCAGCTAATGATAATAACGGCACAACGCTTATTTACGGACATGCTGATTGGGCGATATTTGCTCGTATTACAGAACTTACCAACGGTGCGACTGCAAAAGTATATACTAACGAAGGTCATGTATTTTCATATGTATTTGAATCGAACATTCAGGTGCAACCAGATGATGTAGCGGTATTTAACGAGAATGGTCCTCCGAAGCTTGTGTTACAAACCTGTTCGGGGCCATTTGATGCTTATCGAACCCTGGTAACATTTCGATTAGTCGGAGTTGAAGTGATATGAACGAATTAACATTATTTATTTTCTTTATTTTACTTATTATTATTTCGCTGAGCATCATCGCTGTAGCGGTGATACGAATGCGACAAACTTTTAACGCCAACGAAACGCATAAACGAGTAATGAAATTACAAAAAAAGAATCAACCTTGGGTGACGGTATTGGTACGAAATACCGGCTCGGTTGCTGATACCTTGCAGACAGTTCGTTCTGTTTTAAAGAATAAGTACCATTATTTTGACATCGTTATCATTGATGAAGGAACAGCAAGTCAGGTAGCGGCAGGGCTAAAAGATTTTATTGCCAAGCGACGATCAAAGAAGATTGTCATTACGCTATTGCAACGAAGAAAAAAGGGAACGATTCACGAATCATATCAGGCTGGGTATCGAAAAAGTAAAAAAGGTACTTTTGTTATCACCCTCGATTCCGGCGTAACGGTGTCGACTGACTTTATTAAACGTTCAGTGGTTAGTAGTCATAAACGAGGATACTGGAATGTTCCGGCTAGCGAGACTTCCTCTGGTGTTAATGGTGATACAAGACAAAACTATGACTCATTAGAAAAAAGTATCGCGGGGCTATCGAGAATATTTTGGCATACAACGTACAAGGCTGAAGTATTTACGGCTCGTTATTTAATGAAGACTGATTTGTTGAACAAAATAGATATAAAGACGCCTGTTGCGATAATAAGTATTGTTTGTATCACTTCAGTAATTTGTGTAATCGGCGTAGCACAGCAAGATTTTAGTATGCTTTGGTACGCGTGGCTGTTATTTATGCTGTATCTCGTTTCAATGATATGGCTCGATACCTCACCTGGTATTGTGAATAAATTAAAACTTACCTTTGCATCCCCTTCAGCGTTCCTGCTTCTCCCTGTCTCCAGTTGTATACAGGCTGTTTTTCAGTTAGCTAAAAGAAAATAGAATTTATGTGAAAATTATTACATACTTGCGTAATACCAATATTGTATTCTTGCTATGAGTCGCGAGGATGATTCACGGAAGTAGGGATAATAAGGTGAACTGGTTGAGGTTCATGTAGCCAAGATGATTTTACCCCTTCGAGGGCTTGGTTTATACACTACTTCAGTGGCTGCGTCGGCGCTGGTTTCGCGCCAACGGAGACACCTATAGTGACGTATAAATAAGGAGGGATGCAGTATGAAAAAACTAGAAATGAAGAAGTTAGCAGGGGCCGGCGTCTTATCACTTGGAGTGGTTGTTGGACTCGCAGGTTTTGCAGGGGCAACAT
>JALRDA010000022.1 GCA_023257145.1 Candidatus Saccharimonadia bacterium
TTAGCACCACAGTCTGTAGCCTCTGCGTGGCCGTGCTTTCCAGTATGGGCGCCGCAGTAGATACCCTCGGCAGTTAACGTCGACGTCACACTAGCAAGATCAGCGTCTACCGTGTCAGCTGGCATGTCTAGCGCTTGCTTCATTGCAAGCGTTGTCATATAGCCACCACCGGCAACTTTTTGGCGATCATGATTGGCGCCATCATAAATGGGGCGCGTGTAGAATTCACCGTTTTCGTCGACAAACAACACCTCAATCGCAGGGCGACCATCTATACATCCGTCATCTTCTTCACTAACATCAATCATACATTCACCGCTCGCTATCAGCTCCACAGCACGGGCAGCGATCTCTTCGGTAAGCTCACCGGTCTCCATCTGCTTTATATAGCTAATTGTTGAATCTGCATTACCATACCCAAGCGCTGACACTTCAGTAACAGTTATGGTTCTTGCGGCTTCATGGTCGTCAATAATAGACATATCGTTTTCTCTCATGGTTATCCTAATTTATTTTTTATAAGACCTCTTCTTATTCTACTCTGGTTTGTATGCTTGTAAACCTAAGAGAAGTGCAAGATAACACCTAAGGTTTGGCGGGTATCAACTAAGACTAGCGTCGATGTCGGCGACGCAGGCCGGCGACTTTCAGGCGAACCGTGTGGCGATCAACAAGTTCGTGAGCCTTTTCTAGTTCAATCTGATTCTTGGCAGTATCACGCATCTTAATTGCGCGATCGAGTGCAGCCTTGGTCTCTGCCTCGACAATGTCATCGTCTTCGGTCGCTTCGTCAACCAATACGCGAACGCGTGTCTGAGAAATTTCGATAACACCACCACTAATCGCGTAGTAATCAATCTTGCTGTCATCGTCGCCTTTATTTGCACGAATTGCAATTGCGCCAGGAACGGCAACACTTACTAATGGTTCGTGGCCAGGAAAAACGGCAATCTCACCGTCCGCAGTCGGGAGGATAACTTCGTAGACCTCTTGGTCCACTTTTTTGCCAACAAGGGTAATAAGTTCTAACTTCATATCTATTATAGTACCAAAAAAACGCTTCTCTGGCGAGTAGTGGAGCTGTGGGCAATAAAATAACCCGCAGATTGTAGCGGGTTATTTTATTAGATAGACTGATTAGTCTTTCTTGTCAGCAAGGCTACCTGCCGCCATGTAGAACCAGCTTTCGGGTTTTTCGTCGTATTTGCCAGCAAGAATATCCTTGGCATCACGAATCGTGTCCTCTAGCTTGATGTAGGCACCTGGCGCACCTGTAAACTGCTCGGCCACAAAGAATGGCTGCGCAAAGAAACGCTGCAAGCGACGAGCACGGTTAACTGTCTGCTTTTGTTCATCAGACAATTCTTCCATACCGAGAATTGCAATAATGTCTTGTAATTCTTTGTATTGCTGCAAGACTCGCTGCACTTCACGTGCGACGTTGTAGTGCTCTTCACCAACAACTTCTGGATCGAGGCTGTTCGATGAGCTGTCAAGCACGTCGACTGCAGGGTAAATACCGATTTCAGTCAATGCGCGGTTCATAACAATCGTCGCGTCGAGGTGAGCAAACGTCGTTGCCGGTGCTGGGTCAGTAAGGTCGTCAGCAGGGACATAGACAGCCTGCACAGAAGTAATCGAGCCCTTCTTTGTTGACGTAATACGCTCTTGCAGGGCACCCATTTCTTGCTGCAAGTTTGGCTGATAACCAACCGCAGATGGCAAGCGGCCAAGAAGTGCAGACACTTCGGCACCGGCCTGCGTGTAGCGGAAAATGTTATCAATAAACAAGAGGACGTCTTTACCTTCGTCACGGAATGACTCGGCCATTGCTAGTCCTGATAGTGCAACACGAAGACGCGCTCCAGGCGGCTCGTTCATCTGACCAAAGACGAGGGAAGTCTTGCCTAGTACACCAGCGTCTTCCATTTCATGATACAAATCGTTACCTTCACGAGTACGCTCACCAACACCAGCAAATACACTATTGCCACTATGGAATTTAGCGATGTTGTTAATTAGCTCCTGGATAAGGACCGTCTTGCCGACACCTGCACCCGCGAATAGTCCAGCTTTTCCACCCTTGGTTAGTGGCGCGATAAGGTCGATAACCTTGATGCCGGTTTCAAGAATTTCGGTTTTATTAGCCTGTTCAGCAAGCGTTGGCGGCTGGCGGTGGATTGAGGCACGTTTGCCTTTTGGTGCCGCTTTGCCGTCAATTGGATCACCAACAACGTTAAACATACGACCTTGCGTATCGCTACCAACAGGAACGCTAATCGGTGCACCTGTTGCAACAACTTCTTCGCCACGGCGAAGGCCGTCAGTGCTCGACATAGCAATCGTACGGACCGTTCGCTCGTCAAGGTGCTGGGCGACTTCAAGCGTAATGGTGTGCTTGTCGCGCTTGATCACCAGCGCATCATACATTGCTGGCAAATTCTTATCATTAAATTCAACGTCAACCACCACACCCACGACTTGGATGATATGGCCAACAGTCTGCTCTTTACTCATCATATTCTCCTTATTACTCACTTAACGCCTCGACGCCACCTGATATTTCTGCCAATTCCTGTGTAATTGCACCTTGACGCGCCTTGTTCATTTCGAGCGTCAAATCATCGGCCAGTTCAGAAGCATTATCAGTTGCGTTCTTCATTGCCATCATGCGCATGCTATGTTCGCTAGCACGGGCATCCAAAATTGCCTGATAGATCTGCGTCAACACTAGCCGATACGACACACCGCGAAGCACTTCGGATGCACTTGGTTCGTAGGCTGCATTAATGACATCGTCTGAAACCTCTGTCTCGTCGAACCCGGCAGGCAAGATACGCTTGACGGTTGCTTGCTGATTCATCCCACTGATAAAGCGCGTATAAATCACATCGACAGCATCAACTTCGCCACTTTCAAATTTAGCAATTGCCGTATCTAAAATGGCACGCATTTCACTTGTTCCTGGACGATCGGGAAGGTTTTCATACACACCTATAATGTCCGCATTGTTCAAACGCACCGCGTACTGCGATGCCTTGCGACCGACGGCAATCGTTTTGGTCTGAATGCCGTCTTTTTTATCCTCACGCATCGCAGTGATGTACGTCTTGGCGATATTGCTGTTGTACGCGCCTGCGAGACCTTTGTCGCCAGTAATCACAATCAAAAGACGCGATTTTACCTTGCGCTCCTGAAAGAACGGGTGTCGATCAGTGATCCCCTGACTAGCGAAAAAGGTTAGTAGTTCATTTGCGGCATTCGTATATTCCTCAGACGCCTTAACCGCTTCTTGTGCACGGCGCATCTTGCTAGCCGCAACCATTTGCATCGCCTTCGTAATCTGCTTGGTACTTTTTACCGAGCGGATACGTGATTTTAGTTGCTGCGTTGACGCCATGTATTAGTCCTCAAATCCCTTTGCGGCAGATGCTGCAGTTTTATGAATCAACTTCAATACATCATCTGACGGCTTGTCGCCCTTATCAAGCGTCCGCATATCATCCTTGTGATCGGTCCATAGACGAGTCAGTAGGGCGATCTGTGCGTCTTTGATCTTTGCGACAGATACTTTGTCAAACAAGCCATTTGATACGGCATACATACTGGCGACTTGTTCCCAAACGCTCATAGGTTGGTACTGGACTTGTTTCAGAAGCTCAGTTAAACGCTGACCGCGTTCGATCTGAGATTTTGTTTCTTCATCAAGATCGCTACCGAACTGAGCGAAGCTAGCAAGTTCGCGGAACTGTGAAAGACCAAGCTTTAGGTGACCACTAACGGATTTGACCGCTTTAGTCTGCGCGGCACCACCGACACGGCTGACTGATAGACCTGCTGAGATAGCTGGACGGATACCTTGATAAAATAGATCTGTTTCCATAAAGATCTGACCGTCAGTAATCGAAATGACGTTCGTTGGGATGTACGCACTAATATCACCAGCCTGCGTTTCAATGATAGGTAGGGCAGTCAAGCTACCAGCACCAAGATCATCGGAAAGTTTCGCTGAACGCTCAAGTAGGCGAGAGTGAAGGTAGAAGACATCACCAGGGAATGCTTCGCGTCCCGGTGGGCGACGAAGGAGGAGTGACATCTGGCGATACGCAACCGCATGCTTTGTCAGATCGTCATAGATCATCAACGCGTGCTGTTTGTTGTCGCGGAAATATTCACCCATAGCTGTTGCCGCATATGGAGCAAGGTATAGCATCGATGCAGGATCGCTAGGACCGGTCGCAACGATGATTGTCTGATCCATGACGCCTTCTTGTTTGAGGCGATCGACAAGACGGGCAATCTTTGAAAGCTTTTGACCGATAGCGACGTATACGTTCACAACGCCAGTTTTTTGTTTTGCCTGGTTAATCATCGTATCGATTGCAATCGCTGTCTTACCGGTCTGACGGTCACCAATAATAAGCTCACGCTGACCACGGCCAATAGGGAACATGGCGTCAATCGCCATAATACCGGTCATAAGTGGTTCGTGGACTGATTTACGCCCCATGACACCAATTGCTTCTCGCTCAACAAGACCAGTTGCCTTGGTTTTGATTGGACCTGCACCGTCAAGTGGACGTCCAAGCGGGTCGACGACGCGGCCAAGTAGCTCTGGGCCAACCGGGACTTCAAGCGTCGTACCTTTTAGACGAACCGTTGCACCAGCTGACACGTGCGCATCAGAACCGAGCAGTACCGCACCAATCTCGTCTTCCATAAGGTTAAGGGCGAACGCCTCAACGATGCCGTCTTTAGTTTCAATTTCAAGCATTTCTGAAAAGCCTGCCGAGCGAAGCCCGTGCACCCATGCGACACCGTCACCAACCTTGGTGACAACGCCAACACTGTCAAGATTTTCAGATGCTTCTAGCCCCGCGATTGCGGCGCGGAGTTCTTGCGATAGTTCTGTTATTGCAATATCTGCCATCTTATTCCTTTACGTTATAGTTGCTTTGCTTTAAGTGCGTTTAGTTTGTGTCGCAGAGTGGTATCGAGCTGCTGTTCCCCGTATTCTAGACGAACGCCACCGATAACACTAGGATCGATATGTTCACGCAGATGCACCTTTGTGGCACCGCTGCGATCTGACGCCATCTTTGCAATTTCTGCTCGAACCTTATCGGTCAGAGAGCTTGCTGAAGTGACGTCGACGATTGCTTCACCGTGCTGGTACAAGGCATATTCAATGTCGCGAACGATCAAGTCGACTTCGCGGACACGTCCAGTGTCGACAAGAAAGGCGGCCAATTCTGCAACGACTTGCTTGGCATTTCCGCGCGTTAGCTCACGGGCAACGTGGTCCGCGATCTTGCGTCGTGGTAGTCGAACACCAGCCATGGGTTATTGCAAATCCTTTACCGTGCGTGTAATCAGATCATTATCAAGCTTGTCGTTAATTGCCGAACCAACCACTTTTTCTGTCGCAAGCGCAACAAGTTCCAGTGTTTCATTATGCAATGCTTTTTTAGCGGCGATAATATCCTTGTCAATCTGCGCATGCGCATCAGCAACGATTCGCTCAGCAGATGACTTTGATTTTGCTTCTGCAGCCTCAAGAGCTGCCGCAGCTTCTTCTTTGGCAGTCGTGACAATTTCACTGGCTTCCTTGCGGGCTTGCTTCATCATCTTCTCGATATCATCTTTTGCCTGAACAGCTTTCTTTTCGGCTTGTGTCGCTGCTGCGGTACTAGCTTCAATTTTCGCCTGACGCTCGTCAACAACCTTGATAAAGATTGGATAAACGTACTTGCCCAGCAATAACACTAAAATGACAAACGCAAGTGCCTGGAAGACAAGCATCCAAACATCAATACCGAGCGCACCTAACACACCGCCAGAAGCTGGTTCAGTCGTAGCAAGTTGTGTAAGTATATTCATTCGAGATTAAAACCTTAAATAAATTTCGCAATGATGGCAACAATGATACCGATGATCGCTAGTGAGTCAGCGAAGACGATAGCAGTAATCATCAAAGTACGGATGTCGCTTAGTTTTTCAGGGTTGCGACCAAGTGCGTTCAATGCGCCTGCGCCGATGAAACCAACACCTAGTGCAGCACCAAGTGCAGGTAGGGCGTAGGTAAGTCCAAATGCTAATTCTTCCATTTATTGTATCTCCTTTAATTATTTTCGATTATATCATTCTCTTGCAGCGACAGGGGTTGTCTTGTCAGCAGAAGGGGAATGGTCGGGGTGATGTGAATGCTCGGTTTTTGCCTGATGGCCACCGTGAATGTCGATCGCCAATGCAGTAAAAATCAGCGTCAATACGTAGAACACGTATGCCTGAATAAAGCCAATAAACAATTCAAACGCCATAAAGAACGGCAGGGTAATAGTTGCCATAAAGCTAGTCAAGGTTGCGATAATAAGTAGTAGAACCTCACCAGCGAACGCATTACCGAACAAACGGAGTGATAATGCAGATCCGCGCGATACTTCGCCAATCAGTTCTAGAAAGCCTTCAAATGATCCAATTGGGTCTTTGAACGGATTGCGTAGATAGCGACCGATATTACCAAAGAAACCGTGACGTGAAATCGCGTACACCTGTACCATCACCATGACAATAATCGCAATAGCGAAGGTAAAGTTTAGATCGGCGGCAATACTTCGGAAGATTGGCGTACCATTCCAGGTAATCGAACCGACACCGGGGATGATACTAATCCAGTATGAAATCAGTACAAAGAAGAATACCGTTAGTGCCAATGGGGCTATTTTACGCGCAATGACCTTGTCAGGAATGACGCTATCGATCGCACCAAGCATTCCTTCAAACGCCCACTGCACCAATCCTACGAAGCGATTATACTTGCCATGTTTGATCATCTGCGCCACGTATATAAAAATACCGAGGAAAATCACCAATCCCATTACACCCATCAGGACGGCATTCGTCACAGGGAATCCACCAATACTAAAAAGCTTCTCGGCAGCGAGACTAATGTGCAGTTCTGATGCAGCAAAATTATTCATAATACCTAT
>JALRDA010000013.1 GCA_023257145.1 Candidatus Saccharimonadia bacterium
AAGAGCGCCTTCAGCAAGATCTTGGAAGCAAGTACGAAGTACTATTACCGTCTATGCCCAATGCAACAAACGCCAAGTACGGTGAATGGAGGCTTTGGTTTGAGCGTCTCGCAAGTGTATCCACAGACGGTTGCATCCTCATAGGACACTCCATGGGCGGGGTTTTTCTAGCTAAGTATCTCTCCGAAAATACGTTTCCATCAAAAATCAAAGGAACAATACTAATTGCAGCCCCTCATAGTGACGAATCTCAGGAAGATCTAGGTGATTTTAAGCTTGATAAGACATCAGAACAATTCTCATCGCAAGCTGGTAAAGTAGCGCTTTTCTTTGGCGAAGATGATCCCGTTATAGCAGCTATTGAGATTGAGAAATACCGTCAGGATTTACCAAGCGCAGACTTTCATATAATTTCGGCACCCGACCATTTTGTGCGTCCTGCATTCCCTGAACTTCTTGAGCTTATTCGATCAATTTAGTGCATAAATAGTTATGAATCCTTCCACGAGGAGCTACCAAGCATAAGCGCGATGAATAAAAGGTCTCCGCGGTGGTCTTTTTGTTTGGTATAGTAAATACATGCAATCTATCTCTCGTGAAATTGTTGGCGCGTTTATCTTCTCACGGGATGGTATGATTCTTCTTGGCAAAAACAAACCGGGTGGTGTGTACGAGGGACTTTGGACAATTCCTGGCGGAGGAGTCGAAGAGGGAGAGAATACCCTCACGGCACTTAAACGAGAAATAGCTGAAGAAGTCGGATTAGACATTGATGACGCAGATATAGTAGCACTGCCATCAAAGCATGGCGAAAGCACAAAGACGGATATCGATAGTGGATCGACTACTATTATCAAAATGCACTTTCATGACTATCGCGTTACCCTCAATACGCTAGCGTCTGAATCTGAATTAATTAGCGGTGACGACTTTAGCGCAGCGCGCTGGTTCTATGTTCATGAACTGCACAATTTGGAAATTGCAGGCCCAGCTAAGAAGACTCTGTTGTCTATGATATAGTTCGCAACTCTTCCACGAATAACTGCTGCTAATAGACAGATACTACCTATATGATATTATTTTATATATGAATAATCGATTTGATGAACAGCCAATCGACAACAACTCTACACCGGAAATATCTCTACCTATCGACCAAGTAGACAATAGTACCAGTGCTATAGCACTCTTAATCGAGCAATCGCGGATACACAATGCCGAATTGCAAGAGGCGGCTATTGTAATCATTGACGGCCTGACCAACCCTAATACAAGCGAATCTCAATTAAAACTTGCTTGGATTGAATATGCAAAAATAGCCGAACACAACGTAGGATTAATAGAAGCAACCAGCGAGAACCCTAGCGCCTATGCAAGAGCACAGATCGAAGCAATCATCCATAAATCTCTCATATTTAAGTCTATAGGTAACACTTTACGCTACCTTGAAGAACTTGATCACGCCGAAGTTTACGCCTTCAACGAAGGCTTTGATGAGATGAGCACCATCATAAACAATGAAATAACCTCTAAGATCGAATCCCTAGACATGTCGCCGGAGGTGCTAGTACTAAAATTAAAAGGCATAGTTAGCGAAGATAATCGCGAGTTTTTGCGTGATTTGATCGACGAAGGAGATGACCTTGAAGACATGATAAACCATGCATATGGCATGATACTTGAAGAGGGTAGCAATCCTGATGAAATTCTAGCAGAATTCGGAATTATATAATCATTCACGCAAAGAGATAAGAAGTTAACTTGCTTAAATTACCTGCGAGCAGGTAAAGCACCGCACATAAAAGCGGTGCTTTACCTTATGCATGCATGCTTAGAGCTTAACAGCCCATAACAAGATAGCCGTAGCGAGTGCCACTAGAACAAAGAATAGCCCTAGCCCAACCGGTGAGCCCCAGCTAAACCAAGAGCCCCAAGCGCGCCAATGGCTCCAGTGCGCTTTTGACAGTTCTTGCCACTCTTGGTATTCCTCCTTGGCCTTTTTCTCTCGCTCAATGCGTTTTACTTCGCGATCTGCCATGTGAATCTCCTTTAATTTATTGTCGACCAGCCTATACCGATAGAAAACCGCAAGTCTGCTTATTGCGCGAGCTAGGCGACCAGACCGCTAGGCGGATTTATTTCATTGCTATAGTATCATATTTCTAAGTTCATTAAGAGCACTGTACTCATGCCGGTAGTTCACTTGCGAGACTCAGAAATTTAAATAATACGTAGAATAACGCACAATATAATTTAACTTATTAAGCACTTAAATACGACTGATTTCAATCTATTAAACTGCTTATTCTTATGCAACAATAGAACTGTATGATTTCCAAAAATAAACACAGCGGATTCACAATCGTGGAGTTATTGATTGTCATTGTGGTGATCGGCATTCTAGCCTCCATTTCCATTACCGCATATGCAGGCATAACGACACGCTCGCAAGATAGCGTCATATCATCAAAAGTACAGGGCATTGCAAAGTTACTAGAGTCATATGCTGCTACTACCGGTGGGGTCGTCCCGCAGGCCGACTGGGCATGCATCGGTGAGCCTGCTGATTATCCTGCTGAAAATGGCTATACGGCTGAGTGGTGTCATCAACCTTATCAGTCACCGCCAATTCCAAATGGCAATGATCATCCGATCAGCGCAACCGTTAACACGAAATTAAAAACAGTCGTCAGCGTCATACCAAATGGTCGCGTCCCAGAAGTAGATTTGGGCGGTGGAGTTAAATATCGCGGCATTCTATATGACAGCTCCGCAGCGCAAAACAGCAATCGACCCGTCCTGCAATACTACGTAAAAGGCGCGCGCAACACATGCCCGATAGGAACCAAGGAATTTTCAGGACCAGACTATACACGCTGTAATTACATGTTCACATCAGTCAAAAGCGAATCTGGCAACTAGACTACACAGGAATGGCAGCACCGTCTGTCTGCTATAATGACGAACATGAACTCGAGCATACTGAAATTAGTTGCAACTACTAGACATGGATAACACAAAAACCCCTAAACCAACGCGTATCAAAAGATTTTCTTTAACAATGATGTGGATCTTCGTTTGGCCAGTCGCAGCGCTGGCTATTGGGCTGGCGCTACTAGCAGTATTTGCGGCGATACTGCAGACAGATCAGCCAGAGGATTACACTATATACCTTGGTGCATACTTTGCATTGATTACGACGACATGTTTTCTGGGGACATATCTTTTGATACAATCTCATCGTCCCGTTTTTAAAATCGGAGGGCATGTGCTGGGAGTTTATACGCTGGGTGGCGTCATCGCAATTATTTTCATATTCTCCTACATCATCAGCTACACGAATAGCCAGCTAAGTACTGCTGGAAACGAGCAAGTTGCAAGCGCTTTTACCGTCCCGACTCTGGCCCGAAATGAAAATATAGATTCGATACTTCGATCGATTGGCGCTAGTGATGACGAAATAATAAAATTTAGTACGAAGTATGTAAATGATTTTGATACGAAAATCATTAACGATCAGTTGGGTCTTTATCAAACATACATCAATGTTACTGATGGAACATTTTTATACGGCGAAATGCACATCAAATCCGGTCAGGATCCCTCGCAGGAAAGAACGATGATAGCACACGAATACTTACATCACATTTGGTATGCGGCACTCGATGCCGAGACGAAAAGCAAGTTGGAAAGCGATTTGATTTCAATATATGGCAATGACCCAGCAATCCGTACCAGGACTGTGTCGTACACTAGCGCGCAAACTCTTAAGCCTACTGAATTATTTTCCTACTACTGCACCGAATCATCGGATGGGTATTTAACTGCATATATCCTAGAGCAGTGCAACAAATACATTAATCGCTCGTCGTTACACCTAGCGCGCTAAATATAGCAGTACCAGCTGGCAATCTTGTATCAATTATATGGTCGCGGATGTAGTAGAATGTGCTGTAGGGTTTAATTGTATGCTATACTTAGTATAGTAATTAAATAGATTTAAATCGAAGGTTTTCTATGGTCAGCAAAAAATCCAATCAATACAGTAACGTACTGTTCGGTCTCGATACATTTGGCGATCTGCCAGTCGACGACTCAGGAGAATTATTGTCGCATGCCGAAGCACTGCGAACCGTTCTGGCAGAGGCGATTCTTGCTGACGAGCTGGGCATAGATGCCATTACTCTAGGAGAACATCACCGATCAGAGTTTGCAATATCAAGCCCAGAAACCGTATTGGCTGCGATCGCAAGTCGCACCTCGCGTATCAAGCTTGGTTCGGGCGTCACGGTTCTTAGCTCGGATGATCCTGTTCGTGTGTTTGAACGGTTTGCAACACTCGATGCGTTATCAAACGGCAGAGCACAGGTCATTCTTGGTCGCGGTTCATTCACTGAGTCATTCCCACTGTTCGGCTATGACCTCAAAGATTACGACGTGTTATTCGAAGAAAAGGTAGA
>JALRDA010000045.1 GCA_023257145.1 Candidatus Saccharimonadia bacterium
CTACTATCGCTGCCGCCGAACCCACCACGCTTTATGGATCGATATGTCGTGCATATTTCCATTTTCTGGTATGCACTTTTGGGAAGTGTTATTGCGTTCGGATGGCAGCTACGTTGCAAGATTGGCATACTAGTATTCACGGTGTCGACGGCGGTGCTTGCTGTCAGCGGTTTGGTGACGGTCGCGACAATAGGTAATTACAACTTTCAGCGGACGCAGTACTTGCAGGCACAAACAATGAGAGAAGAGCTGGGCTGTGAGGATACGACCTACGTAACTGCCGGGCCATTTGGGTATATTGATATGAAGTATAACTTTCAAGGGTGTGAATTGAAGTTTTACTATCCGTGGGATGTCACGCTAGTGGGAGGGTATGCGCCGGTTGATAAAAGTGTCGATCGAATCAAGACAACAACCAGTATTAATAGCGAGCGATTGATTTATATTTATTATGACGACAGTGACGTCACGCTTGTTCCAGATGCGCGCTTCCGCGAAGTGTCACGACGTTCGTTCGATAAAACTCACGTCGTTATATATCAGCGCTAGCTACTATTTTTGCTGGTAGTACGTGATCGAGAGTGGCGGATAATTAGGTGGTGTCTCGCCGCTTTTTATCTGCTCGCGCTGTGACACATCAAACGAATCGGCACTACGCAATGGGTAGTTCGTCGATAAGTCGTATGCGTATATAATCACGCTCAGACATGCGAACGCCACACATGTAATCTTCCAATTGCGTGCACGCCAGGAAAGGATTTGCGCCCAACCTAACGCAATTAGGATGACGAAAAATGGCCAGGCGGCAGTTGCACGTAGTGAGTGTGGCTGTCCTTCGTTTGTTAGGGCAGAGCCAAGTATACTAAAGCCAATGCCGACAAGTGATATGACGACGAGCCATGCTGTTGATCCAAATTTGCGTAACCGACGCTGTTTTACCTGTCGAATGCCGACATAGGCGAGGGTGGCGAGCGTCGGCAGCGCAGCAAGGCCTAACATTCCCTGTTGGCCTGTCGCGTGGCGAAAATTACTATCGCCCGATACGAATAAGAACATAGGGCTGATCATTTGGGCGCTGTTTGCGATAACACGACCGACCCCTTCGATCATACTGACATTATGAAAAACGCTTAACTCACTCGAGCGAGTCAGTGCATCTGGCTGCAGCATGAATTGTAGGAGTGGAATGCATAGTACCGCAAAGCCAACGCCAAGTGGCACAAGCAAGGTGATTGTGATCTTTTTTTGCCAAAGTAAAATACCGTAAAAAGTCGCCAGCAGTAGTGGTGCGGTTACGCGACACGGGGGATAGAGATAGGCAAGCGCGATCAGGCACAGTCCAGTCATGAGTATGCCAGCAAATCGACGCCGTTTTGAGGTTGTTTTTAGTGCGACTGAAAAGCTAAATAAGGCTCCTGCAACAAACGCGGGAACGAGCGCTGGGTCCCAGGCGATACTCCCTTGGATCCACCCCCATGGAATAGTCAGTGCGGTAATTCCAGTAATAAGTGCTGTTTTTGTATTTGTCCAAAGTCGCATTGTCGCAACGAGTAGTATCGCAGCGATGACAGTTGCAAATAACGAGAAGGCTCGCAGCGAATATTCAGACGCGCCAAATAGGGCTGCCCATGCAGTTGCTGGGTACAGATAGATTGGTGTCGTGTAGCCACCGCCAAGTGATGCAGAGAATAGGGGCCAGGCCTCGCCATGGGCATTTTTTCCCTGTGTAAGCATAGAAATAATATGTGCACCGCCCGCCGCTTCGTCCAAATAAAATCCCGGCGGAGTAGTGAGCAGTAGCAGTGCGCGGATGATAATAACACCGAGAATGGTTGATAATAAAATCCAGTGCTGTGCGTACAGTCTGCGTACTTTTTGCAAAAATCTCATTAGTTAACTATAGCAGATTAACGGGGGATAAATCTTTGCACCCATGGTAGCTTTAGTAATCCCCATGTGCCCATAACTGCGGCGATACCGGATAATGTGTTCACGATAATTGATTCGCTGACCGGCACAGTATAGGTAATTAAAATCAGCAGTACGCCGTGAACGATATAGACTGTCAGTGACTGCGTCCCGAAAGGTAGTAAAAGCCATGTAAGTTTTCGTTCCAAAAATGGCTCTAATTTATTAAATAGAATCACGAGCCCACCGAACACAATAAACGGTGCAAGGATGCTGCCGATTTGAATATGATCCTTGCTAAAGTATGTGTTGATTGCATTCACAGTAGGTGTGGCGGGGAGTGCGAAATGAAGGAGTGCTGATACGATAATAATCGTCGCCGTTGATGAAAGAATCGTGATCGTCAAATAGTGACGACGAGCAGGCTTCGCGCGCCACCATGACCTGATCGCCTCCAGGTAGAATCCAGCGATAACCGGCAGGAAGAACAGAATCTGCCATTGCAGCCATTTAATGTTCTCAACATCTCCAATCAGATACCCAGTAACCGATATGATTGCCACCATCCATGCAAGATTTTTTCGAAGCAGCCATATGGCTAGCGGTGCGATGGCCAGGAAGATAGTATAGAGGTATAAGAAGTTGACCCACACGTGCGCGTATTGCAGCGTGACTATTTGCTGTACGAGGGTCAGCCATTCGCCGTTTGCAATCGGAATATATGGCAAAGGTGCTGATGTCGGAAATAGCCACGCGAAGCCAGTGTAAAAGACGGTGGCGATAATGAGCCATAGGTATAATAGTGCCGCTCGCCTCCATAGCTTTCCGGTGATCGAACGCATTGGCAGCTTCATGCCCTTGTATCCGCGAACATATCCAATCATTAAACCTGAAATAATCACAAATCCATCAGCGGCGTTAAACCATAGTAGGCTTTGTCCTGTCAGAATCGATAGGGCGCTTGGCCAACGATAAAGGTGGTCGATGATAATAACCAGCATGAAATAGCCACGCAGATAATCAAGTGCAACGAGGCGTCCTGGTTTTTTTTCATTTTGCATAACCTTTCCAGTATACACAAAACATGCGAATGATATTTGCCCGCGAGGTATAATAAGGGTATATGACTATGCAACCAACTCCGTATACCGCACCTAACTTTAATTTAAACGATACAAACGGTACTTCGCATCAATTAGCGGACTATGCCGGAAAGTGGGTGGTGCTCTATTTCTATCCAAAAGATGACACACCTGGTTGTACGACCGAGGCCTGCAGTCTGCGCGATGCGCGTGACGATATCGCAGCGCTCGGTGCAGAGATTATCGGTGTCAGTAAAGATGACGCCAGTAGCCATGATAAATTCAAAGAAAAATATACACTCAACTTTACGTTACTTAGTGATCCAGATGCGACAGCTATCGAAGCGTATGGTGCATGGGGTAAGAAAATGTTTGGCAAAGAGGGGATTTTGCGTAAAACATTTATTATTAATCCTGATGGGCAAGTCGTCAAAGAATATGGTCGTGTCACTCCGCTCGGACACGGCGAGCAGATTATTGCCGAACTAAAAAAGCAGCAATCGGCCTAGTTAGCGCGGTCGTTTCATGGCGACGGCGCGGGCTCGTTCCGCAAAACGATCATCAATTACCGTGGGTGTAAATTCGCCGTATTTTCGGGTTATTGCTTTTTCGATTAAAAAGTCGGCAATGGCGGGATTTTTAGGTAGGAGTGACCCGTGCATATACGTCGCGATGACATTTCGGTATCGAGCACCTTCGCTATCATCTTGGCCATTGTTGCCAGCACCCTTGATGACTTTTCCAAGTGGAGAGACGCCTTTTCCAAGAAATGTTTGACCAGTGTGGTTTTCGTAACCGATAATCTCACCGA
>JALRDA010000126.1 GCA_023257145.1 Candidatus Saccharimonadia bacterium
ATAATACTCGTTTTCGTGAATTGACTTGTAAAAGATGTTTGCTTTATGTGCATGATCAGTTGTAGGAATCGGCCCCTTGTATAACGTCACCTCGTGAGATTGCCCGGGGCCCAGGCGGCGATCTACTTCAAATGTTTTTTCAAGTATGGCGCATTTATCGATCTCGATATCGACACCCGAAGTATTTGTCACCCATATAGTCACCGTAATATTAGCCCCGTCAATATGCGTCTGACAGTGGCGCAGATCAAATGTTGGCACTTGTTTTGTTTGCTGCGGAGCGTGCACGGTCGAGGGCGACGGGGTCGTTGGTGTTGCGATGGATGTATCGAATTGATCGCGGGCCGATACAGATCGTTCCGGTTGTTGCACCGTAGGATCCTCGAATACTGGCTTGCCTTGCATCATTTTTCGTAGACCGTCTAAAAATCCCATACGCCCTCCTTCTTGCTATTGCTAACACCTATTATGGCGCGTCCAAGCAAAAACGTCCACATTACCTGGGGAGAGTAAAATCTATCCGATAAGTTCTTCAATCGAAATGCGCTTCTGTTCCGTCGTATCGCGGTCGCGCACTGAGACAAGACCGTCATTTTCAATCGTGTCAAAGTCAATGACGACACAATACGGCGTACCGATCTCGTCTTGGCGACGATAGCGCTTGCCAATGTTGCCATTATCATCCCACATGACATTGCCATGCTTTTTCTTTAACAATTCATAAACTTCACGAGCTTTTGCAACAAGTTCTGGCTTATTCTTCAGTAGTGGCGAGACACAATATTTCACCGGCGCAAGGTGCGCTGGAAACTTCATGACAATGCGCTTGTCGCCGTTCACTTCGTCCTCTGTATACGCGGATGATAGTACTGCCATAAGCGCACGCTCAACACCGAATGATGGTTCGATGACATGCGGTATAAACTTTTCGTTCGTGCCCTTAACGCTATAGTCCATACTTTTACCTGCGACACGCTGAATATTACTTAGATCAAAGTCGGTACGGTATGCGATACCCATCAACTCTTCGCGGCCAATAGGAAAATCAAATTCAATATCAATGGTTCGCTTACTGTAATGCGCACGGTCATTTTCAGGAACCTCTAGTTCGTGGACATTTTCTGCAGGCAACCCTAGTGCAGTCAAGAAATCGTGGGTGTCCTTTAGTAGCGCCTCGAAAGATTCGGCCCATTTTTCAGGATGAACAAAATATTCAATTTCCATCTGTTCGAATTCGCGTGAACGGAACACAAAATCACGTGGGCTGATTTCATTACGAAACGCCTTGCCCTGCTGGGCGATACCGAATGGAAGATCCGGATAAAACGCATCAACGACGTTACGAAAGTTCGTAAAGATACCCTGTGCCGTTTCAGGACGCAAATAAGAAATAGATTTATCGTCTGCCACCGGGCCAACCGTCGTCGTAAACATCATATTGAACGTACGCACGTCAGACAATGCATTTCCGTTTGGACTTTTGACGTCGTTATCCTGAATAAGTTTTGTCATCTCAGCCAATGTCAGACCGTCAACAGAATAGCCAGCATCTTTTAGCAAATGATCGGCGCGAAAACGCTGCTTGGTTTCCATATCTTCAACCAACGGATCGGTAAACGTATCAACGTGACCGCTTGCCTGCCACACCTTTTGGTTCATTAAAATCGCAGCATCAACACCATACATATCATCGCGTGAATCTACAAACATTTTCCACCATAGCTGCATAATATTGCGCTTAAGCGTCACGCCAAGTGGACCATAATCCCAAGTCCCCGAAAGGCCGCCGTAAACATCACTACCTTGGTAAATAAATCCACGCCGCTTTGCCAGGCTTACAATTGCTTCCATTCGTTCGTTTTTGATCTGCTGATTTGCCATAATGCTCTCATTATAACAGATATAGCGACGGACTATTGTAAAATCATCTCTTTCAGTGTATAACTTGCTATACGTTCACTATTCACACCATACAGTAAGAAAGGAACGGTTCATTGATTGAATCAGAACCAGCCCCCGACGACCCTTTTGACGAGGTTCGTAAGGAGCTGAACATTCTCTACAGGACAACATTTTTGCGTACGAACATCATCAAAAAAGTTGATGCCGTCGCAAAAGAACACGGAAGGAATTTGGGTCATAATGCCGAATTCTGGTACCGGCTGGCCGTAGGGGTTGCACTTGCGAGCCCCTACGCGTATGGCAACTCACCGAATCGCTATCTTGACCTCGCCGTCAAAATTACGCCAGATAGCCCTGACGGAATTCGCGCTTACCTAAAATACTGCAAACGGCTTCTCGTGGAAATCGATCGTCGCCGCAAAGCCAGTAGTGCGTCAATCTCGCCAGAGCTTCAGACCAAATACTGGGTTGCCCGGCGACGCATAGTGCGAGAAATCACTCAGGTGCGCGCGCAACTACACCAGCTCAGCACCGTCTGATTGTTCACGTAACTGTTCATCAATGAATTCCCCGCTAGACTATTGGTTTGGCGGGGTTTTCTCTTTTAAATAGCCGCGTGCTGCCGTGCAACAACCCAACAATCAGGCAGCGTCGACTCGATACCTCCTACTTGTGCGAGCACTTGGATGGATTTTGCATTAATCAGGCGTAATAGTTTAATATGATCCGCTGTCAGAGTGCCTGTTCGTGATTCACGAAGCCCCATCTCACTTTCATCGTACGCATATTTTAGATCTGATCGTAGCGGATTTCCAGAGGTATCATGCGTCAGGCTAAGTTCGTGGCCCAACATCGCCGCATAGTGCAGATAAAACCATGTTTGCACCAGTTGACGAGAAACCGTTAGCGCATCCAGCCCCATCAAGACCTCGCTCATAATGTCGTACCATTCGGGCTCATCGACTGCTTCGCTTGCTTTACTGACGTGCTTGATGACTTCGTAGGCAAACTGCATCGTATCGTAGTCTTCTAAAATATGTCGATAAAACTGCACTAACCGCGCCGATGTCAAAATGCCTAAATCACTTTTGCCTTGAGTAATGACCACATCACAAATTGCAAACAATTCGATCCCGCCTGTAAGCCGGCTTTTTTCCTTTCGAACACCACGCGCCATAACGCTTCGTTTACCTTCGGGTGTTAAAACTTGTAAAATTCGATCCGCCTCGCCGTAATTTGTGCGACGGAGCACAATAGCTCGCGTTCGCAGCGCACTCACAGTAGCACCTTTTTCACCGCCGAGACAACATCATCTGGATGCATTATCGCTTTGTCGAGCACCTGTCGCACACCATACGCGGCGATATCTTCATCGGCAATTTGATCGGCACTATTCGTACATAGAATGACCGGAATATCAGATAAATCCGTATGCGACTGCAGTTCATGTAACAGCGTAAATGCGTTCGGCCCCGCGAGGAGTAAGTCCAGTACAATCGCATCGGGCTTTCGCGTATCTACGGCATCCATCGCCGCAAGTGCATGTGGCGCAAACTCAACAGCATATCCAGCCGTTTGCAGCATTCGACCATGTTGCTCGGCTAGCCAATCATCATCCTCGACAATCAGAACATTGCGCTGTTTCGTCATAGTAAACTCAGCTGCGTCGACGCATCAATATCAACATAGAATGTCGCACCATCACGGTGTCGCGTTGCGCCAATCTCACCGTGCATCGCACTGGCAAATTGACTCGCCACATACAGGCCCAGGCCGCTACTTTGCGGGCGACTATGCAGCACCTGCGTGTCTTTACCTAGGTTCTCTTGCAAACGTCGCCATGTGTCATTTGGGACTGCAGGCCCGAAATCTCGCACCCCTAGTCTAATACGCTTGCCGTGATCGTGAACACGTGCACGTAGTTCTACCGGTGCGGAGGAATCTGTATAGTGCAAGGCATTATCACCAAAGTTCAGCATAATACGCCGAAGAAGGTCGCGGTTCGCCACAACCAACAACGAGCGGCGGTGTGATGCAACTTGGATTTCACGGCCTCGCGCGGCATACAGTGGGTATAGTTCATGGGCGACTTCTTCACATAACTGTTGAGGGTTAATCGGTTGCAAATCAAACATACTATCCTCAAGTCGAGATGAACGAGACAGATCTGTCGTCAAGCGTAAAGCGCGTTCGCTCGTAAGGACAATTTGTCGCAACATTCGCTCGCGCTCAACATTGCTGACCGTGCCAGATTCTAGCCCCAATGCGAGTTGTCGGACAAGCGCTAATGGCGATTTTAATTCATGGGCAGCGGTCACCAAAAAAGGCAGCTCGCCAAAAAGCGCGCCACCTTTTATGCTATCGTCGTACCCCTTGCTCCCCTTCATACTATCCTTAGTTTAGCATGAATAAATAGGATGTTCGACTCTCTACTGATTGAAATTAATCGTCTTTACGATATTTTCAAAATCAGGCTTGAATGTATCGGCGTCAGTACGTATCGTCACTGTTTTATCACGAATCTTAAGAATCACAGCTGACCCACGAATATCCTTACTGAAGTTGCCATCAAAACGAATACCGTTATTGCCGTTGGCGCTAAATCCGCTACTGCGTAGATCTCCCTTTTTGACTCGTGCATCATATGCCTTCAATACCTGATCGTAGTCAGTCTGTTCAATGTTTACGCGCAAACTAAATTGTTGCTTGTCGCTAACCGGTGGAACAGTAACGGGATTTAAGTATGCGAGATACGCCCCGCCTTCAGTGACATCTTTAGCCACATAAACACTCCACGTCTTTGGATAATCGAATACTAATCGTCCGTAATCATCTGGTCCAACAAACTGACGATTTGGCTCTTTTTCGCGTTCAGCATATTTTTCGGCTTCAGTTTCGGCCTGCTCTTTACGAGCCTTAGCAACAGCAAGCTCAACTTTGCCATCGACGTTCGTCTTTTGCTCGCTATAGTTCGCATACGCCCAGATCGCGGCCGACCCTGCCGCTAGAAACAATAGTCCCAAAACAACGATCGCAATTAATGACCCGCTAATCGCGCCTTCTTCATTTTTATGATTAAGAGTTTTCTGCATGTGTCGTATTATACTTACGCTTTACTTCCCTGTAAAGGTGAAAACTCGTAGAGAAAATATGCGCCGACAACTTTGACGGGTGTTTGACCTGGTATCTGAAAGCCATAACTAATAAGGGATAACATCTTTTCAAGCCGTATGGATTCATCTTGAACTTTTTTCGCCATTTTCCGAATATCACGCGATTCTCCAAATACGTATACGACAGTCGTTTCTGCCGGCAGCTGCACAAACCAAAAATCAGCCAGATAGACCACGACATTCGACTGATGACGCGATAGTATGCGAGTTATCAAAACGAGTATCGGGTTCAATTCGTAGCCAATTGCTTTTGCGCCATATTCCGCCGCCGTCCGCAGCACTATGCCGTCGCCCGACCCAATATCAACAAGAACATCACTGTCGTCCAGATGATATAGCTCTTTAAAAGCAACTTCTAACTGTCGCTTGCGACTAGGTACATAGGGCGCACCACGAAAAACGACAAACCCGAACATGACCACGACGAGCGCCAGCAGCCAAACCCACATTATTCTGCCTCGTTAAACTTTTTCTTAACGACTGATATATTATTCTTCATCGTAACCAGATCAGCTTCGATTTCAGCCGCAAGCTTTTCAGCCGCTGCGAACTTATCAAGCGCCGCTTCTAGTTCAAAATCTTCGCTATCAAACCACGCGACTAGTTCATTAAGTTTGATTGTCTTTTCCGAAATACTTGAATTACTTTTTGCTGACATGCTGGACCTCCGCTGTTATTACTATATCGCTTTTTTCAATCTCAATTGTTTCACCTGGAACTATTTTGCCACGCACAAGCGCATACCCACGCGCCAATACTTTGTGTGGATCCAATTCTGCCAAGACGCGCCGCAGACCAAGTACTTGCTCATGTGCCTTGTCGTGACGTCGCTCGATCCGCTCGATAACATCGCGGATCTGCGTACGGACCACCCCTATGCGACCGTCAATCGCCTGCTCGGTACGCGGAAGTAGCGACTGCACTTGGCGCCGCACCGCACGAATGACTTCATGACGATCTGGTACCAAGATTTGTGCAGCATTACTTGGTGTTGCCGCACGGACATCCGCCACCATATCAGCGAGACTCACGTCGACTTCATGCCCCACTCCAACTAGCGTCGGTATGCGACTGGCCGCAATCTCCCGGACTAACAATTCATCATTAAAAGCCGATAAATCATCGGCACTGCCCCCTCCACGAATAACAACAATCACTTCAGGCAGCACCTCTTGAGAATTAAAATATCTCAGCGCCTGAATCATTTGATCCGGCGCGCTCGCACCTTGCACTTGCACCGATGCAACATCAACCTGTAGTCCACCCCATCGATCCTCTAAAATCTTAATAAAGTCAGCATACCCAGCCGCCTGCACGCTACTGATGATTGCGACGTGTTGCGGCAGCCCTGGCAATGGACGCTTGCGATCCTCTGCAAACAAACCTTCTTTTTCTAGCTTTGCCTGTAGTAGTTCGAAACTCTTCTTCAAACTTCCCTCGCCGCTCGGCCGCACTGCGCGAACAGTCAGACTAAATTTACCCCACTGTGTCAATTTTGGCGTCGCCGTGACGACTACCTTCATACCATCTTCAATAGGAACGCGCAGCTGCCAAACAGTCATAAAACAATTAATACTTCCGCCAGCATCCTTTATGTCAAAGAACACATACTTGCCTTGATTTATCTTAAAGCTTGCGACCTCGCCCTCGACTTCAATACTCGGATAGGCGTATTCGAGCGTTTGATTTGTTAGCGCGATAAAGTCGCTAACGGTTAATTGGGGGACGTTTTTTTCCATATTTCAATATTGCATGTTGATAAAATAAATATCCTAAACCGATCGTGCCAATCAACAAAATAACACGCGTCAAAACAATACCAGCAATTGCGGTTCCCTGCGATAAACCTGCCAGCGCCAAAAATGCCACCATAATCGCCTCGTACGCACCTGCTCCACCAGGAGTCACTACAAAGAATCCAGCAACAGACGCAACCCCGTACGCGATCAAGATTGGTGCAGGATTGACCGGCACACCTAGCGCCCAAAAAGTAATCAAAAACAGCGCAACATCAGCGGCATTAAACAGTAGCCCCCATAAAAATGGCTTGATTAATATACGCTTGTCGGCACGTAGTGCTAAGTAATCTTTATGTAGCTCATCGAAGAATTCATGCACCTGATCGTGCTGGAGCACGTTTTGTTTGCGCCCAAATGTTAGTTTCCGAACAACTTTATTAACCGTCCGCACTGTCCATCCGGCAAACCACGTCATGCGTTTAGTGCTGCTCATGACAAACATAGCGGTTATTAACACTCCAAGCATTCCCGTCGTCAGGATAGAACTCACTAAAATAATCCAACGATTAATACCGCCGTCGATTGTCACTACTAACACCGCAACCGACAACAAAACAATAAATGCCGCAAACCCCATCGAATATCGCACTACCTGCGCCATCGTTGACCGACCCGGCGACACCCCATAGCCGCCCAAGCGCCAACCCATATAGGACACACCGCTCACTCCACCACTTGGCAAGACATGATTAACAAAGTTCATCTCTAGCGACATACGTGCTAGTCCAAACGGCGAGATCTCATTGATCGCCTTTTTCTGACGCAAATACGAAAACATCATTTCACCCGCTGCATAGTACACCAACAGCTGTCCGGGAATCAGGAGTAGTAAAATCCATATATTCACTTGCTCGAGCAATTTCCACGCATGCACTAATTCATGACGGGAAAAAAAGATAATAACCGCGATCAATACCAGGGTAATCGTGCTCAACCACGTTCGGAAACTCATATAACTAGTATATACTACAAGATATGTATATTGCGATTCTAGGACGACAACCATCACTCGGCATGGCCGAGCTTGAACACTTATATGGTGCACAGAACACCCGCTGGTTTTCCGACCAGTCCGCGACTGTTAAATCTGACACACTTTCCATCGAGCGCCTTGGTGGTACACAAAAAGCCGGCCGCGTCGTCATCGAGCTGCCAGCAAGTGACTGGCACCGTGTCAGTCAAAAGATTGTCCAAGCCTACGTCCAGGCATGGTCAGGCGCCGAGGGCAAGATAACCCTGGGTATAAGTGTCTACGGTTTTAATATTGATGGCCGCGAAGTCCAAAAAACTGGTATCATCCTCAAACAAAAACTGAAGAAGAACAATGTCAGCCTACGTCTTATCCCCAATAGTGACGCCGTCCTCAACACCGCAACCGCGCATCATAACAAGCTCGGTCTCTCGAACAATAAAGTTGAGCTCTTGGTTGTTAAAGGCGGTAACGGAAATATCATCGTTGCCGAAAGTACTGGCGCCCAAAACATCACCGCCCTTGCCCGTCGCGATCAGGAGCGCCCAAAACGTGATGCGTTTGTTGGAATGCTACCGCCAAAACTCGCCCAAATGATGATCAACATGACGACGAAAGTCGATACTCCATCAATCCGCATTCTTGATCCGTTTTGCGGCACGGGGGTCATCCTGCAAGAAGCAGCGCTAATGAACCATGCCGTATACGGCACCGACCTTTCAGAGAAAATGGTTAAATATTCGCAACAGAACCTTGAATGGCTCGCTGACACACACCATCTGACAATCGATGCAACCGTTCATCAGGGTGACGCAATGGATACAAAATGGCAAGCGCCAATCGACGCAATCGCCTGCGAAAGCTATCTAGGGCAACCATTCAGCGCCCCACCTTCTCCCGCAAAATTAGATGAAGTTCGCAAGAACTGCAATTTCATCATTAGTACATTCCTAAAGAATATCGGCTCGCAAATCGAATCAGGCACACCCCTGTGCGTTGCCGTTCCGGCCTGGAAAAGCGTGAACAATGATTTTACTCACCTACCATTTATTCGCCAGATTGAAACACTAGGATTTGAACGATATGAATTTAAAAACATCGATCAGGATGAGTTACTGTATTTTCGCGAAGATCAAATCGTGGCCCGCGAACTACTCGTATTAGTCAAAAAATAAAATGGCCAGAGCCCCGCAAGAGGATCTGGCACTTGCCGGATCATTACGGGGATCCAGCACACCCTTGTCACGTTCGATGAATACTACCCTGCTGCAATGCAGCGGCCGTTGTCATCTCGCGCAAACCCCGACTCCGTATCAGTCGTCCAATGGAATGTCGCCGTGACGGCGTTTGAACAAGCAGTGCCCGCGCTCACATCTTGCGTCGTCGGCGAACGATCCGGATGTGACTCTTTCGGTGAACAGCCGGCTGCAAAAAAAGCAGTCGCCGACAACACCACTAGCAACGTAACCCTCCTACATACTGAACCTGCGTACATGAATACACTCCCAATTTCAGCACTACAGACACCTTGTCTGAACATAAAATATCATCTTTTATAATTTTAGTCAATAAAATTGCCTCACATAGGAAAAGCCAGGTCCTCTTATAAGAACCTGGCTGTGCAGGTCATTAAGGAGACCTGGCAATCCTTTAAAATTGTGTGCGCTGGCTATTTTGTAGCTTCGCCCTCCGGCGTACGGCACGGCACCGTTTTGCCGAGACGGTACTCCATAGTACTGGAATCCGTCGCCGATGCGTCGTCTGACGGGACGATGTAACGAAGATCGTTAGCGGTAGGTGGCGACTTGGGCGTCACGTAACGGCCGTCACTATAGCCACCTTTGCCGCCAAGCTCCGTGCAATTGTTCGCGTGGTATGCAAGGAGTGCCGTCAAAACTGCCGACTCGCCAACATCCGCAGCAAGCTCGTTCTTCAGATCAAGCAGTTGCGGACACTTCATCAGCCCTTGGGCGTACAAAGTGACTATTTGCTCGGGTATCCCCTCGCACGACGACGCTGGCTCACTCGGTGCAGCAAGCACCTCTTTGGTTGACGTTGCGGTCGGCGTGACTGTCGGAGTGGAATCGGGTACTGCCCATGTTGTCTGCGCAGGATTTGGAGGCCCGTTGGTTCCGACGACAATCTTCACGTCATTCCCACCAGGTACGCCCGGCGATGGCAGTGCACAGCCCGCCAGCAACAACAAAGCAGCTATAGCACATAATTTAGGTACGAACTTCATGACATGCTCCTTGAATAATAGAAGAGATGTACGGCGTTGTGTAAGCTTACATTATACCCATTTTGCAATTTCGTCAACACAAGTGTATAGAAAACAAAGAAGAATGCTAGGTCCCCATCGAGACCCAGCATATGCAGGTCATCGTGGGGACCTAGCTTACCCGGTACTTTCAGCACTTATCGGAGATATTTAACGGACGTATAGCTACTCCAGGATTATCCCGAACAATACCTTCGCGAACCTGATTGGCAACATCACGAACAAAATCTGCTGGCGGTGTTCCCTTGAGATCACAGTATAGCTTGTTTGCGCCGGCCTCTAGCTGCTCTAACTGCCGGTCGACCGGGAGACTAAAATCTACCACACCGCTAAGCTGTTCCTTCAGACCATTCATCGCCTCTTTGCCCAGATTGTTCACCTCCTCTGCCGCAGAGGAAAGATTCGGGACCGGAATAGTCACCTCTCCGCCACAGCCAGACAATGCCAACATCAATGCACCGCTGACAAAGATAGTGCGAACCATTTTGTGCTGATTTTCAAGCAACATGACAACTCCTTAGTTAGTCGACTCCGTCATGTATTTATATTATCCTCCGTCATCTAAATTTCAGTCAATAGCCATCATTGCCATACCCCTTGACGAAACCCATCAAATTAGCTACAATTGAACAGATTGATTTTAGAAACTATAAGGAGTTAACCTATGTCACACGTTAAAGCAGGTGGTTCAAGCAAGAACATCCACAACAACGCCGGCCAACGCCTTGGTGTTAAGCGCTTTGGTGGCCAGACTGTTCGTACCGGTGAAGTATTGGTACGCCAAACTGGTTCTACTAAAGTTGCAGGCCCTGGTACATTTATCAGCAAAAACTTTACTATTCACGCCGCTGTTGATGGCATCGTTGAGTTTAGCAAGGTTAAAAAAGGTCACTTTACTGGCAAAAGCGTACCTCGCACTCAAGTCAGCGTACGCTAATACCGTACTTATACAAAAATACTCCGCTTCGTAGCGGAGTATTTTTTTAGTTTTAGCGATATTAGTTCTGTCGACCGATTTGATCAATCTCACTATCACGATGGACAGCGACTGTCACCTCTTCCGATAGAATAGGCGATTCGACTGCAATACGGGTTACCCCGTGACCTAGTTTCCCGATTGATCGGTCAACATCCTCAGGTGAGAACTCGCGAGGTGTCGGTACAATAAATTCTGAAAAATTTTCTGTTCTTTGTTCAATCATCTTAATCTTTCCTTTTTATTTTATCGTGATTAGACTTAGCGGTTCATCATTCGATCGTATACGCTGGGAAACGATACACCAGTGACATGCCGACCCAGATCTTCTGCCGCCTTACGACGTATTCGTAAACGGTCAGCGCTACGGATCACTAGATTCATATCAACGCCAGCAGTTTTTGCATCGTCAACGTACCGCATCCACTTCAGCTGCCCCTTGCGCTCGTCCTCATTCACCGACCCAAGCAAGACATCATTATTCCAGCGTGGCCTTTCGCCGCTCATCGCATATGCGTTCACTTCACTAGCAATTGCCTGATTCCAACCAGCGCCAACAATCTTGGTGTTGGTATCTTCTTTTCCGTCAAGGTACCCACCAACCATCGCAGGCGAGCTCATGGCGATTACTTCCGAGCCATAGCCGCCCACAATACGATTCTCGAGGTCTGACCACAGCGAACCGACACGTTCGTCTTGAGATAGTGCATCAACCATTCCCCGCATACCATTCTGACGTGTAATAAGTGTCCGCGCGACATCGTGACCGCGCTGAGTTGCAAAAGTCGCATAATCCTGCATATCCCGCACCAAATCGAGAGGGGTTTTTTGACCTTTACTTGACTCGATCGGTCCCGCTGAGACAATACGACCAAGTAGATGGTCCATAATAAATGCGCCCTGCTCTGATTCTGGTAAAGCTTTGACGTCTTCGCTTTCGAGCAACTCAGTTGTCAACTTGGCAAAATCTATCGGCTGAGGTTCTCGTTCGTAGTCGTTATGACTAGGTAGTTGATTGTGGTTCATTTGTTTATTTTATCCTTTGTGGTATTTGAATATTATCATAGCATAAGTACAATAAAAAAGCAATCCCGAGACTACGGGGTTGCACATACCTCGTAACGTAAAAACTAAACAGCGATACCCAAGTGATGCTTCACACGGTCTACAACATCGCCAATAACGACTTGAGACTTAACCAGGTAATCATCAACACCTAGCGCCTCGGCTCGTTCTTTGTCCTTAGGCTGGCTAAGCGCCGTTAGCATTATAATGCGAATGTTTGATGTATCCGGCGTATTACGAAGAATATCCAACACATCAAAGCCGCTAATCTTTGGCATCATCGCATCCAGCAAGATTAGGTCTGGCCGATATTCTACAGCAGCTGACAACGCTTCCTCGCCATTATTAACTTCGCGTATGTCAAATCCTTCAAGTTCCAAACGGGATTTGTACACAGCCGCGAGCGCTAAATCATCTTCTACTAGTAAAATCTTTTTTGTTGTATCCATAACTTCCTCTATAGTACTGAATATTTGATTAAAGCACAAGCATCCTACCCTAGTTGAGCAAGCGCAGCGTCCAGTTGCGGATCCTTACCGGCGTTAACGTCTTCCGCCTTTAGCTCTACAGCCTTATCGGGAGTAATGCCCTCTTTGGTGATGTTTTTACCGTTTGGCGTGTACCAACGGGCGATAGTTACTTTCAAAAGTGTTCCCGCGCTCAGATCGATCACCTTTTGCACAGTTCCCTTACCGAAGGTCTTTTCACCAACCAATGTAGCTGCTTTATTGTCCTGCAATGCACCAGCGACGATTTCGCTTGCGCTCGCACTACTACCATTTACCAATACGACTGTCGGAATGCCGGCCAGTAGCGGATTCGTCCCCGATTTTAGTTCGTCAACAACCTTGCCGTTTGTTCGTTCGGTTACGACAACCTTGTCATTTAACCACAGACCTGCAACGTCCTGCGCAGCAGTTAAGTAGCCACCACCGTTACCGCGAAGATCGAGCAAGACACCGCGCACGTTTTGCCGCTTGAAATCCTGCGCTGCCTGGCGAGCAAGTTCTGACGTTTCGCTATCGAAGCGCGTGATAGTAAGTCTTCCTATGCCGTTTTGCACTGACGACTGGATGCTTGGGTTATTCACCGTTGCACGGGTTATGGTGAATTCTTTTTCTTCACCGTTACGCAGTACGGTTAGTTTGACGGTTGTATCAACTTCACCGCGAATCTTCTCTGCGGTTTTAGTTGCCGTCCAGTCCGATGTCGTCTCACCGTTCACTGTCATGATGATATCGCCAGCCGCTAGGCCTGCCTTTTCGGCTGGGTTGTTGGGAATCACCCGGATGATTGTCGGCACATCGCTGCGCATGCCAATTTCGGCGCCAACGCCACCACCAATTTTACCTGCCAGATCGTCATTGAATGTCGCCGCCTCTTTAGCATCCATAAATACGGTATAGTCGTCGCCCGCTGCCTTCACTAAACCACGGCTTGCACCATCCACAAGCGCCGCTTCGTCGACATTACCATCGTAGTTCGCTTTGAGCTCTTGGTAGGTCTTTTGCACGCTCGAGAGATCAAGTGCGCCAGTTTCTACCTTCAGACCCAGTACTGGCGCCACAACGCCTAAAATTTCACTGCCTCGTGTTCCGGCAACAAAACTTATAATCGCAACAATTGCGATCGTCACAATGTACATTTTTCGAGATATGCCGGCAGGCTGCAACAATGGCGCAGCCATAGACTTATTATTAGACGACACTCGCATTCCCCTTATTCAATTAAAAATAAAATACTTCTTATGATTATACCATTATGGGCTGGTCATTTTTTTAAAATAACACACTTCAGAGTGTGTTATTTTAATTTTTTCTATAGTTAATATTTAATAATAAATATATTGATCATATTTTGTAGGCGAAACACCACTCCTGGTGCTAAAGTGGCCATAGCCATATTTACCACCTTCACCATTGAGCCACTCGTTATACTGACTAATATTGAGGGTTCCATCAGCATTCACGCTATCTACATTTACGATATGACCGTACTGGCCAGGTGTCATAACACCAAGCGCACGCTCACCGGGACGAGGAGGCGTAGAACTAACTCTAAACCCTGCTTGTCTTGCCTTAGACGGCCACATATTTGCGTTACCCCAGAAGCTTGGTATATAACCTATAGCCTGACCCATCTTCCAAGCAGTATAGCTAACACACTGATTGCATCCGTATCGAGCAGGATCTTCACCACTACCGCTGTAGCCACGATGTGAATAGCCGGCGTTATCGACGGAGCAATCCGTACCAGCCCATGACGCATAGGCAGGAAGGCTACCCGGAGAAATATTACCTCCACCGCCACTACTATAGGTAGCTGCGATCGCTCGTCGCTGCGCCTCAAGGAGTGAATCCTTTTTAGCCTTTGCATCAGCTGACATTGCCTGATAAGTCTGTTCTTGACCCCTTGTTTCCTCTACCAAACGCTGTCTTTCAGCTTCTTTTGCCGCCAAGGCTTCGCGCTGGTTCTTTTGGTCAGCAAGAACACGTTCAACATCGGTCTTCTGTTGCTCAAGTTCTTTCTTTAGTTTTCGGATTGTATCGATCGTCGCAGTTAACTGATCATTGATCGATGAGCGGTATGACTCTTTGTCGACATAATCACCGATATTGTTACTACTAGCAATCATCTCGATAGGCGTAATGCGATCATCGACATACATGTCGGCAATCGTTGCACCAATATAGTTTTTAAATTTATTACCAAATAATTTTTTAAATTCTTGTATCTCATTCTTACCTAGTGTCCTTCCTAAATTAGAAAACAAGTCAGCCCATTTGTCTCTGATAGTTGTAAGGCTACCAAAGATAGTACCAATA
>JALRDA010000009.1 GCA_023257145.1 Candidatus Saccharimonadia bacterium
ATTATGGAATGTCATCCAAACAGCCCGACAAGAAGGTAAATTAGTGCTCGGCATGGGCGCCGGATCTATCGACACTTGGTTGCGACAGCGATTAACGTACTAATTTAAAGTCTACCTACGATACACATCATCAAAGTGGTCTAACGCCGCGTGCCGATACCACAAAGCCTTGAACTACCAGCACCGACGCCCCGGCGATAACCGCCAAATCGTGGTATACTAACAGATATGAATAGCGATTCACTTTTACTTTTTGCCGCCGAAACACAATCAACAACTGACGCGATCAAAGGCCTGTCTGCCAAGGATACGCTCGATGCCGTTATGATCATCGTCATTTCATTTTTATTTTATATTGTTGGTACCGTTATCTTGCGCTACGTTGTGAAAAACTCAGTCGAGCGCACCAAACATAAGACGTGGCATAAAAAAGACATTGAAAAACGCCAAAAGACACTCGTCAGTGTCGCAACGAGCATCTGGCAAATTCTTGTCGTTTTTGTTGGTGGATTTCAATTATTGCAAATTATTTTTCCCGATCTTAACACTGCGCCGCTCTTTGCGAGTGCGGGTATTATCGGTGTTGCCGTCGGTTTTGGCTCGCAGACATTAGTCAAAGATTTCTTGTCAGGGCTTTTTATCATATCTGAAAACCAATACCGCGTCGGTGATATTATCGACATAAACGGCGCTACTGGTACGGTCGAGCGCATCGGTGCTCGCTCAACAGTGATCCGCGATCTAGATGGCAACGTGCACTATTTCCCCAATGGCACGATTCAGCATGTCATCAATAAAACGATGGGCTACAGCATGGCACGCTTTACTGTCAGTGTTAATTTATCGAACGAACTCGAAGATATCATTGAACTAATTAATAAAACAGGTGAAAAACTTGCCGAAGAAGCGAAGTGGAAAAATAAAATTATCACAGCACCAAAATTTGAATCAATCGGCGAATTTACCTCATCATCAGTTAATCTACTCATTTCTGCTAAAACCCAGCCGTCCGACCAATGGTCAGTCATTGCCGAGATGCGTCGACGCCTACTTGCGGCATTTGAAAAGAATAAAGTCGAACTATAAAACGACGTAGCGCTATTCGGCTGGCGCCGCTACCGGCGCATCAATTGCTAGTGCTGCGTCACTCATGACGTCTCCACTAAAGCTATTGATGTTCGTTGCTTGTTCGGCACGCTTGCTATACATCGTTTGAAAATCATCAAACGCCTGCTGGTCTATGACACCAGTTGAAGGAAACCCTTTAAAAACCTCGGTCTTTACCACCTGCTCGGAAACGTGCTCGTATCCAGGACGGCTAAGATCAAGTTGGGCTGCGCCGCTAGTCGCGTACAACTTTAAGGCAACGGCCACCATCGCAAGTGCGATGACGATACTGCCACCCACCATCAATAAGAAACGGTGTTTTTGCCAGCCCGGCAGATGGTTTGCATCTTCAACTATTTCATCGTGGTTCATGGTTTTACCGCCTGAAAGTTTTTGGCCAAAGCACTAACTTCGTCGCCGTATTTTTGAATCGTCTTCTGTAGCTCTACGGTCGTTTCATGGGTCAATTGGCGCTTTTTACGAGTGTCGGCAACCGCATCATAAAAGGCAACTGGCTGCTTGACGCAGTTCATACGCAGGAGCGCCGTCATCGCTTCGTCATACTGCTGGTACTGATTGCGGAATGCCTGAAGATGGCGTTCATATTCCGAGGCGGTCGTGACTAAATTTGCTCCATCAATACGGTTCAAGACAAGACGGATGTTAAACGGCGCCATCAGTTTTGTCGAAATAGATTCGTAGATTTGCCCACGATTGACACGCAGTCCTGCATCGCTGGCGTGCAACTGAAATAGTGCCGCCTGAGCATCGACACAGTTTGCGCGAATACGTTCGATATGTGCATCAGTCATTGGAGCAACATCTTCGGCCTGCGCCGACATACTAAATACAAAGCCACCAATTATAGTCGCTGCAACAAGTGTAGTTATGATAGAGATTCGACTCATTCCCTTTATTATCCCTCGGATTGCCCTATTTGGTCAAATGCAAGATAGCATTCGTTTCCATTACAAGTCCATCGTCGATCAGTCCACCTACAGCCTGCTCAAATCGCTCGTCATTCGCGTAGTCCTGCTGCAGATCAGTACGCGGTATATCTCCGGTTGCCAATCGCTTCACAATTAGACCACGCATTTCGCGCAAACTTCCCTTTAGTGGCGCTTGTTTTTTATAGTGTTTACTTTGAGTAATCCGACCTGCACCATTTTTCTTAAGCCACGTTCCATAATCCATCAACGCCCAATAAAATTCACGCGGATGCTCAAAATCGATTGTTTCGGCGACAACTTTCTTTAGCTGCTCGTCACTGACTTTTTCGCCATCAGCAAAATAATGGTGAAAGTAGACAGTTCGCACATTCGTTTCAATAAACGGCACCGGGCGGTTAAATGCATAGACTGTAATTGCACCCGCCGTCCCCGGCCCGACGCCAGGTAAGCTTAGAATATCAGCATACGACACTGGAAACTGTCCCTCGAAATCCGAAACGATTTTTTTAGCCGATTCGTGCAAAAATTTAGCGCGACGGTTATAACCCAGTCCACTCCAGAGCGTTAGCACGTCAGCAAGCGGCGCATTCGCTAGCGAAGCCTCGTCTGGAAAACGATCGATGAACGCATTGAATTTTGGCACAACTCGATCGACTTGCGTTTGCTGCAGCATCAATTCACTGACTAAAACATAATATGGCCGCGTATCTTTGCGCCATGGCATTTCACGATATAATTCGCGGCCTTTAGTCCAGATTAATTCTTGAAAATCATCAGTAGTCACATATCTAGTATACCGGCGTATAATAAGAGTATGACGAAATATGTTTTAGGTGGCGGATGTTTTTGGTGTTTGGACGCGGTATATGCGCAGCTTAAGGGCGTGACAAAAGTTGAAAGTGGCTATGCTGGCGGTCAGGGTCGGCCAAATTATTGGCGTGTCGTTAATGGTGATACCGGCCACGCCGAAGTTGTACAAGTATATTTTGACGAGACTCTCATCCCCTCTGAGGTTATTTTGGACATTTTCTTTCTGATTCATGACCCCACTAGCTTGAACAAGCAAGGTGCCGATGAGGGTACGCAATACCGCTCAACGATGATGTACGCTGACGACGTGCAAATGAAAGCTTTTCAGGCGGCACGCGAGCGAGCACAGACACTGTGGAGCAAGCCAATTGTCACCGAGATTGTACCGCTCGACACATTTTATATCGGCGAGCCCGAACATCAGGAGTATTACAAAAAGAACACCGAAGCTGGTTACTGCCAGATAGTTATTGATCCAAAAATAAGTAAAGCCAAGCACCAATACCAGCAGTGGTTTAAGGAGAGATAGCCATATGAAGCTAACGAAATACGAGCATGCCTGTTTCACCGTCGAAAAGGATAACCGCATTATCGTTGTGGACCCAGGCGCTTTTAGTACCGATTTTGACCCAACGACACCTATCGACGCTGTCATTATCACGCATCAGCATGCTGACCATTTTAGCCTAGACATACTGACAGCTATGCACACCTCTAACCCTGAAATTTTGATACTTGCCGATCAATCGGTGGTCAGTCAGCTTCCGGACTATCACACAAAAGCGGTCACCGCTGGAGATAAGCTCGCTGTTGCGGGATTTTCACTTGATTTTTACGGTGGCATACACGCCGAGATTCATCACACAATGCCCTTAATTCCTAATGTAGGTGTCATGATTGACAGTCTCCTCTACTACCCCGGCGACTCGTTCGCACTGCCAGATCAGCCTGTCGATACGCTCGCGCTTCCTGCCGCTGCACCATGGATGAAAGTTAGTGAGGCAATCGACTTTTTATCGAACATCAAACCTCGCCTCGCCTTTCCAACGCATGACGCAATCCTTTCCGATACGGGAAAGCAAGTCAATGACTCTATGTTCGCTCACGCCGCTAACAGTATCGGTACTATCTATCAGCGACTAAATGAACCAATTCAAATAAAATAACCGCCGGCAATGAGGCGGTTATTTTTAGGTGATGCGTTCGCTTACTTTACGTGAGCTTTTGCATCTTTAGTTACTTTTTCTGCCGTACGTTTGGCGTCTTTCGAGACACGCTCCGCACGAACTTTTGCTTCACCGCTCAGTTTCTTTGCTTCAGCAGCAACAACCTTCGCTGATGATTTTGTACTCTTTACCAAGTCATCGGCTTCATGCTTTGCGCGCTTGGCGGTTGACTTGACCGTTTCTAAACCTTCAGCACCAATATCCTTAGCAAGATCGACTTGCTTATCAGCGTACTTTTTAGCGTCTTTGGCCTTGTTTTTAATATCTTGGCGAGTCGCTTTACCTGATTTAGGGGCTAATAAAACTCCTGCAGCAAAACCTGCGGCCGCAACAGTGATGACTTTCAATAGTGATTTACTCATATAATTAATATCTCCTTTGATTATTTACGAAATAGGGTTACGATTTGTCCGAAGACTTTTGCTGGCACAAGCCATTCGCTCGCTTGAGCGACGTTTTGCAGTACATTGTCAACTTTACTTGCCAACTTGCGAAGCTTTAATAAAATCGCAATGAACACAGCAAGTATAACAATCAACAGACCCGATAGGATACTGACGATAATGGTGAGCAGCGTAATTGCCGTCTGTATTTCCATACTATTGTTTTCCTTTAGTTATTTTTTGTGTTTGATAAGGTAACTTTTATATATTAGCATAAACTTGATATAAATGCAAGTATACAATCATTACACGCGTTTAGCCAGGCGGATGATGTAACTACTGAAAAGGGTCAGGCATAGCGTAATTGTGTAAAAATGACCAATCGCTATGACGCGGTGATTTACCGCACCGGCGATTTGCGAATAGTGCGACCGCACCACAGAATCGGCTAGTGCGCTGACCGTATGGACGTTTGCCATGCGACTTGATGAGATCGTGGCTAGCGATTTTGCAACATTTTGGCGCGATACGGCAAACGCTGGACTACGACGTAGTCGATATGGTGCCACTGGTGTCGATGAGGTATTAACCCCTGCAATCGTAATGAGCTTGTCGACCATCGGACTAGCCGCATACGCGTTTATAGCCATGCTACCTCCGGCACTTTCGCCAATAATGGTCACCTTGGCGTTGTTTGCCGATGCATTTTCAACCGCATCAATGACGCGCTGGTACTTGCTATCGTACGACTCTTGATCATCCCACCGCATCGGAACAAGGATGGCGCGGACACCAAATACCGCCCAAAATTTAAGGGCATTACGGCGAAAGCTGTCATAGCCGTCGCCAAGGCCTGGAATATATAAAATAGTATGTTTCATAATAATTACGTAAATCAGCCGCGTGAACGGCTGATTTATTTATCGCCCTAGTAGGTGTTAACCTAAGCGCTTTTTGTCAGCGTCTGATTGCATCTCTTGCTCGGCAGCATCACTAACCTTGCCTGATACGCGATTTGCACGAGTTTTAGCCTCGTCTAGCATATCCTTCTCTTCGTCAATCATGCGACCCATGCGACGCTTGGCGTTATGCGCAAATCCTGAAACTTCCGATCCAACATCGTTCATAACGTCTTTCATATGATCAGCTTTTTCGCCGGCAGCACGCTTTGCGCCGCTTGCTTTGTCCATGATGTCTTGGCGTGTTTCTTTACCGCTTTTTGGTGCAAGAAGCATACCTGCGATAAATCCTGCGGCAGCGACTGCGATAACATTCATTCCTTTGGCCATAATTTATCTCCTTTTGGTTTACTTATTTATGAAATGCTCGACGTGCTTCATTGAACAGCTTGGCAGGTGCCAACCACTCTGTTGCTTTTGAAGCGTTCGCGAGAACAACATTTGCTTGCTTGGTCATCTTTTTAAGTTTCATTAATACGACAATTGCCGCAATAATGAGCACTATGATAACAGCCGATAATAGTGTCACGACGACAGTAAGTAATGTAATGACGGTACTTGATTCTAACATGTAGAAAACTTCTCCCTTCGGTGTCTTGGTTACTACACTTCTTAATAATACGCGTCGTGGAATTACGCGCTGTGAGATATCTTACTATTAGCTGTAACTGACGAAGAATGGCAAATAAAAGATTTACTGATCCGCCAAAAGATTTTTCCAGTAACTTCGCCACGTGTCGGCGTGATCAGCTGATACAAGCTTCTCGTGCTGTAGTCCAAACCCAGCTTTCGTTGGCGTTTTAGCGTAGACGCCAATAACAACCCTAGACCCATCCAGTAGTGCCGCGCGGTAATAGCGCCATTTTTCAGTCTCGGTTGTACTACTTGAGACAATTCCGACACCGTTAAATTCACTTCTTGCCTGGGCGACTGATAGCCACCAGTAAAAGGCGTCGTCCATGGACATTGGAATTGTCTTTGTAAGACTAGTTGAAAATTCCCCTCTGTTGTTCTGGTTAACCTGTCGGCGACCGATATCACGCTCGTAGCGAACAGTTAATGACTGCGCCCACCAGCCACCAACTTCAAACTGCGACACCAGCACTGCGGCAATTTCTTTATGCGAAAGCTCACGCGCTCCGGCTTTTTCCAGACGTTCAAGCCACACCGGCCATGCTATGCCAGTTGCTTTTTCAATCGTCTTATCAGAAATAAGCTCGCTCATGAGCTTATTGTAGCATTAGTCGGTGAATGTAATAGATAGATCGCGTAACTGATCTTCGTCGACCGCACTCGGAGAATCCATCATCGGATCGATACCTGAACCATTTTTAGGGAATGCAACCACTTCACGAATATTCGTTTCGTTGGTCAATACCATAAATATTCGATCAACACCAAATGCACAGCCCGCATGTGGCGGTGCGCCAAATTTGAACGCATTAATAAGAGCACCAAATTTCGCATCAACGTACTGCGTATCGTATCCAAGTGCGCCAAATGCTTCATACATCACCTCTGGATTGTGATTACGAACCGCACCCGAACAAATCTCGTAGCCGTTCATGACCATGTCGTACTGATCGGCGACAATTGCCAACTTGTCGTCAGTTCGCAGTGCCTCGACACCGCCCTTTGGCATAGAGAATGGATTGTGGCCAAAGTCAATTTTTTTAGCGCCATCATCCCATTCGTAAAATGGAAAATCAATCACCCACGCAAGCGCGACCTTGTTTGGATCTTTCAAATTAAAGTGATCGGCAAATTCTGAGCGCAAGCGACCTAGCACCTTGTTGACGATTTCGCGCTTATCAGCACCGAAGAAAATGGCGTCGCCATCCTTTGCGCCGGTTCGAGATTGAATCGTCGACAGCTCTTCACTGGACAGGAATTTTGCGATTGGCGATTTCACCTCACCGTTTTCAATGATAATATACGCGAGTCCGCCAGCACCTTCGCTTTTAGCGATAGCTGTATAGTGATCGATTTGTGAACGACTAAGACTAGCGCCGCCTTCGACACATAGCGCCTTAACGACACCGCCACCGGAAATTGTATTCGCAAACACACCAAAACCAGTGCCCGCAAGTGCGTCCGATAGATTAATCAGTTCCATACCGAACCGAAGATCTGGCTTGTCTGATCCAAAGCGGTCCATCGCTTCTTGGTACGGGATACGAGGAATATCGTCGGTAACGAGTGTTTTATGCGCAAAGTCAGTTACCAAATTTTTAATGAGTGGCTCCATTGTTTGGCGCACCGTTTCACCATCTTCAACGAACGACATCTCTAGATCAAGCTGGTAAAAATCGCCATACAAACGATCCGCACGCGGATCCTCGTCACGGAAACAAGTAGCAATCTGGTAGTAACGCGAGATACCGCCAACCATCAATAATTGCTTAAACTGCTGAGGGGCTTGTGGTAACGCATAGAACTTACCTGGATGTACACGTGACGGAACAAGAAAATCTCGCGCACCTTCTGGGCTTGAATTAGCTAGGATTGGGGTTGTCACTTCAGTAAATTCATTTGCTTCCATGTAGTCACGCAGTACTTTGTAGTATGCCGCGCGCTGTTTTAGCGTCTGCTGCATTTTACTACGGCGCAGATCAAGATAGCGATATTTTAAGCGCAGCTCCTCGCTTGCCTGAGTGGTGTCGCTGTGGATTGGAATAGGTAGCGCCTCAGATCGGTTTAAAATTCGCATTGTCTCAACGACGAGCTCGATGTCGCCGGTAGCAATGTTTGGGTTTTTTAGTGATTCATCGCGCTCTTTGACATTGCCCGTGACAGAGATAACAAACTCGTCGCGAAGCTGACCGGCGTAATCAAATGCCGCGGCCTTTTCGGGTTGAATAACCAATTGAATAATCCCCGTGTGATCACGTAAATCAATAAAAATAAGACCGCCATGGTCACGGCGCGAATGCACCCAGCCACTTACTGTCACTGATTGACTAACGCTATCGGCTAATTCTCGTACTAATGTTCTTGTCATATTCTCTTCATTTTACCACCGTCACCCCTATAAGGCTAGGTGTCCGCGAGAGAGATCTATTTTTACTTTCGTAATTTTCGCCGAGCGACGTGACGCACGTCACTATGCGCATCGAATTCATCAATGATTTTATGTCCAATCAGCGCTTCGATCGTGTCTTCGAGACTGATGACGCCGACCGTCTCCTGCTCTTCGTTAACGACGATAAATAAATGGTGGTGCGTTCGCAGGAATGCCATTAATGCATGCTGTAAAGTTTGGTCTTGGTGGATGTAAAAGACGCGCGGCTCCATAGCCTTTTCAGCC
>JALRDA010000088.1 GCA_023257145.1 Candidatus Saccharimonadia bacterium
AGGCCGATGATGCTGCCGCCGCTTGCTGCGATGAGGGTGCGGGCCTTGCGGCCGAGTTCGGTGTTGGCAATACGGTTGCCGACGATACGCACAAGTTTCTTCATGGCAAAACTCCTTTGGAACTGTCCGGTGACGGGTGCATCGGATCTATACATACATTACTATATATTCATTAATATGTCAATATGAAAAAAGTAGTTCATTAAGCCTGGTTTTCTCTTTGATGCGATATTGGGGCAGGGCTTTGGTTATTAAACGAGAGGAAATCGCTTGTCGACAGGAAATCAGGAAATTTAACTAATTCAATTGAAGTGTGAGCGCATTATGGTAAATATAAAGCACTTCGAAAGAAGTACTTTATAAATTTATAGTGCACCGTTTTAGACGAACTCAGAACTGTGTTGATTAGCTAAAGGTTGTCAGATAATGTTCCCGTTCGTCTTCGCTGACTTGAAATGAGCTAGGATCAATAAACTTGATATCTGTTACGCCTTCGCTAGGATAGAAATGAGCTTGATCGGAAAGCGAGACCTCGTAAACAATCCACATCAACCATGCTCGTTTTCCTTCTATCCAGAAAGATTTCTGATCTATAATATTGCCTATATCAATATTATCTGTCACACCTATTTCTTCTCGGAGTTCTCTTCTCAAGCCATCAACCGGTTCTTCACCATGATCAAGACCTCCTCCAGGTAAATCCCATTTATCGGATTTTTCTTTTACAAGTAATATTTGATCTTTTTCGTTTTTAATAAGTGCTTTCACGGCAACTCTATAAAATGTGTTTGGATAATCCCCTGACATATATAAATAATAACAAAAAAGAACTCTATCTGTCGTGTTCGCATTCGTTCTCGAATCCTAATCTATTCGCTGTGATCGTTCGTGATGAAAGTTCGATACACCAACTTATACCAAAGAAAAAACACATCATATTCGATGTGTTTTTTCTTTGGTGCGGGCGGAGAGAATCGAACTCTCATCGCTTGCTTGGAAGGCAGGCATATTAGCCATTATACGACGCCCGCGTGCCTTCAAATTATACCAGATTTTAGCGTATAATAGAAAGCATAAGAAAATTTTATCCGTAATATAAGGTAATTGCCGTGTTTTTGAATAAATTTACTAACAATCTCGACAACGCTCCGCTGCATTCTAGCGGGTATGCCGAAGTGGCGCGACCGAATAAGATTGGATCGATGGCGCCGCAGTCATTTAACCAGCGTATGCACGTCGAGCGTAACAGACAAGCGGTTGGAAAGTATCATCATTCCTTGATTGCCAACGGCCACCACCGAAGCGGTCACTACCAACGATCGTATGCTATGCCGGCACGTCCTGGCGCGGAGTCTACTGATGCAAGCGCAACTGAGCCTGCTACATCGTCGTATCGTCGCCCCGAGCGACTGATCGCTGATGTAAAGCCGGTGACTCGTCAAAGTTTCAATGAGCCTACAGGGCGCGGCTATAATCCTTATCAATAAATAAAAAACCAGTCCGATAAAGACTGGTGTTTTATTTGGGGCGAATAATGGGAATTGAACCCACGACCTCCGGAACCACAACCCGGCGCTCTAACCAACTGAGCTATATTCGCCAAACTTTAGCTATTGTAGCATATTTGTCGGGGTCGAGGCTAGATTTGAATGCTCGAAGGGCTAAAAATCTTGTAAGGTTTCGATGTCGGCGCCGATAGTGTTTAGGCGGTTGGCAAAATCTTCATAACCACGGTTGATCGAGTAAACGTCGCGCAGTACCGACGTGCCGGGTGCTGCCAGCATCGCAAGCAGAATAACCACTGACGGACGGAGGGCTGGTGGCGCAACTACGTCGGCTGGTTTCCATTTGGTTGGGCCGGTAATGTAGACACGGTGCGGATCGACAAGTTCGATAGTCGCGTTCAGTTTTGTTAACTCGGTAAAGTAAATGGCGCGGTTTTCGTATGACCAGTCATGAACAAGGGTGCGTCCCTTGGCGACGGTAGCAATGAGGCCGAGGAATGGCAGGTTATCCATGTTGACGCCAGGGAACGGCATGCTGTGCATTTTATCTTTTGGCGCTACCAGTGTCGAATGCTTTAGTGATACGTCGACGAGGCGCGTCGCACCGTTTCGAGCGACGTATTCTTTGCCAAGTTCGTACTGCAAGCCCATGCCTTCAAGGACGGCTAGTTCTAGCTCGATGAACTCGATTGGCGCGCGGGTAATCGTGATTTCAGAATCGGTCACGACACCAGCGGCGATGAGGCTCATAGCCTCAATTGGGTCTTCGCTTGGGAAATATTCGACGTCTTGGTTAATAGATTTTTTGCCATGGATCGTTAGGATTGTCGTGCCGACGCCTTCGATTTTGACACCTAATTTTTGCAGATAGAAACACACGTCTTGCACCATGTAATTCGGACTAGCGTTGCGAATTGTTGTCACGCCGTCGTATAGTGCAGCGGCCATAATGACATTCTCGGTAACGGTGTCGCCACGTTCGGTCAGAAGGATAGTCCGGGCTGCTTTGGTTTTATTAACCGTTGCGTGATAGTAGTCGGTTTTTGCCACGACATTCAGGCCAAACGAGGCAAGTCCTGACAAGTGAGGCTCGACAGTGCGAGTACCAAGGTTGCAGCCACCGGCAAATGGTAGTTTGAAATCATCGTACTGATGAAGCAGTGGGCCAAGGAACATGATGACAGTTCGAGTGCGCTTTGCTGCTGCTTCGTCCATCTTTTCAAGCTCTAGGCGGCGCGGTGGGATGATTTCTAGGTCATTAGTATCGTTGATCCAGCGGGTTTTGACGCCAATACTTTGCAGGACTTCGATAATTCGATTGACTTCTTCGATGCGTGCGACGCGCCGAAGTGTTGTCTTGCCTTTATTTAGTAGAGCCGCACATAATAGGCCGACGGCGGCATTTTTACTGGTTTTAACTTCGATGCTGCCGGATAGTTTTTTACCGCCATTAACGCGGAAATTGATTTTACCGGTTTGGTTAAGGCTGATGATATTGCTTGATAGTACGTCACTGATGCGTGCGATCATTTCGAGGCTGATGTTTTGGCCACCTTTTTCAATACGATTGACGGCGCTTTGGCTGGTGCCAAGCTCTTTTGCTAGTTCGGTTTGGGTAAGCCCACGAGTGGTGCGAGCTTCTTGGATTAGTGAACCAATTTTTGCTTTGTAATCATCATTGCTCATGACCTCTATTATATCACATACGATATATTAGTAAATAATGATATACTTGGATAAATAGGAGAATGCGGCATGAAAGACACACAAATCGAAGCATTGATTGCTGGTGAACGACAACGTCAGCGGGACGGACTAGAGCTGATTCCAAGTGAGAACTATGTATCTAGCGATGTGCTAAAAGCATTAGGCAGCGAGCTGACTAATAAATATTCCGAAGGCTATCCGGGCCGTCGCTACTATGGCGGTCAAGAATTTACGGATCAAATAGAGCAACTGGCGATTGATCGTGCAAAGCAGCTATTTGGTGCCGACCATGCGAACGTGCAGCCGCACTCTGGCGCACCAGCTAATGAGGCGGTTTATAGCGCATGGCTAAATCCCGGCGATACGGTCCTTGCGATGGACTTGTCGCATGGAGGGCACTTGACGCACGGTGCGCCGGTCACTCGCAGTGCGCAGCTGTATAATTTTGTCCGCTACAAAATGAAGAATATCGAAACCGGCGAAATTGATTACGATGAGCTGCGCGCACTTGCAATAGAACATAAACCAAAAATCATTCTGGCGGGGTTTAGCGCGTATCCGCGAGAACTGGACTACGAGAAGTTTGCAGCGATCGGTAATGAAGTAGGGGCGCTGCTGATGGCGGATATGGCACACATTGCAGGTTTGATCGCTGGTGGTGTCGCCAAGAATCCGTTTGACTATGGGTTCCACGTCATCACGACGACAACGCATAAAACACTTCGTGGTCCACGCGGCGGGTTGATATTGTCAAAAGGTATAGTCGGAAACCCGCTGAAAGCTCCTGAAAAAACAATCGATAATATACCGACATTGATTGACCGTGCGGTCTTTCCTGGTATGCAGGGCGGCCCACACATGCACGTCATTGCAGCCAAGGCTGTCGCATTTGGCGAGGCATTGCAGCCTGAATTTCAAGAGTACGCAGCGCAGAT
>JALRDA010000099.1 GCA_023257145.1 Candidatus Saccharimonadia bacterium
CTCACTTTTAGTTACTTCCTTTTTTAGTTTATTGACGACAGTGTCTTACGATTGGACTTGATTGTTATATGCTAGCTTTGGATATTGTTCTAACCCAATGCTAAGTGTAATTAATTTTTTAATGTGTTCGTTTTCTAATGAATAAAAGGCAAGTTTTCCCACTTGACGATGCGCAACGATACCAAATTTATAAAGTGCTCGCAGATGATACGATGCTGTTGCAACGGAACATTCGGCTATGTTAGCAATATCGCATACGCACAATTCACGCTCAAGGCATAAAGAGTAAATAATTTTCACTCGATTTTCATCAGCCAATAGCTTAAATAATTGAACGGTGGCTGTCAGTTCATTGCGCATTATTTCTTGATGAACTCTATCCACCTTTTCTTTATCATAACAATAGATATCACAGTTGGCCGCTTTACTCACTGAATCGGTCCTTTGCTATTATTCAAACATTGATTTGAGTGTAGTGTAGCATGAATGTGATATGATATTCAAGCCGTCGCTTGAATGAGTTTTCGCTAATATACCATCCATTCCGTTTTCCAACCACTTATCTTTTTCTATACATTATTCTTCTTTGGGAATTGATACTTTTCGCTTATTTCTTAATACTATTCTACCGCTCGAAGGTGAGGATAGATTGAGTCTTGATGCTGCTGAAATCGCTTTTGCTACGTCTTCAGTTTTTTTGGCATAGTGAAGTCGAGAGTGTTCGACAATCCGCCCCGTATCAGCATTCCCAACTTTAGCGACAATTGTTGAGCCAGAGAAGGGCTCTTGTGAATGGACTGCTGCGAGGCGCATATAAAAATTAAATGATGAAAGCTGTGCAATATCACCCGGGCCAATGTATGGCTGAAATAATGGCAGTAGGGTCTGTTCGTCGGCAGGGTTGCCTGTTCGGAACGCCACGACAGTCCCGACATTTGATAGAATAATATTTACCATCTGCTCGTTAGCTTGTTGTGATGTTGACTGTTCAGCCATTGTCAGATACAGTTTATACTTGCGAGACTCAGATAGCATTTGCGCAAAAGACACTGTCGCAAAGTTCTGAAATTCATCGACGTACAAATAATATGGTACGCGCTTACTTTGCATCTGCCGCGCGCGTTTTAATGACGCGAGCTGTAGTTTTGCTAATACAGCAATTCCAAATAATTCAGATGTATCTTCACCGATTAATCCTTTAGAAAAGTTGCAGATAAGAATTTTGCTGTTATCAATAATGTCATTAAAGTCGATTGTTGATTTTGTTTGTTCGAGAATACGCTTTGCCGATGCAGAGAATAAGAAACGACCCACTTTTGATGTAATACCTGCCGCCATCTTAACCTTCTGCATTTCACCGGCTTTGCCAAGTTCATTATTCCAAAAGTTCCTTAGGTTGTCATCTTCCAATGTTTTGATGACTGTTTTCAAATATCGCTTATCGTTTAGTAAATCATAAATCGTAAATAGACTAGAACCCTTAATAGTTAGGGCAGTCTGTACGGTATTCCGCAGGATGTATTCGATACGGTGACCACCAGCACCCTCCTCGGAAAAAATCTTTCGGAACGTTGAGACGACCGACTCAGTAATCAAATCTTTTTCTCGAAGCAGCTCATCACCCTCGAGTGACTCATCGAGTTCTAGTAGATTTAACCCTATCGGATAGGCGAGATCGTCGGGATTAAAGTAGATGACATCTTTGATCCGATTCTCAGGAATATGCGTCAAAAGCTCTTGCGCCATATCGCCGTGAGGATCAATAACCGCAACGCCCTTGCCGTTTTGAATATCTTGGATAATCATGTATTGCAGCATTGTCGTCTTGCCATTGCCTGTTCCGCCGATGACATACATATGCCGTTCACGTTCGCGCGCAGTTAATCCAATCGGTGTTGTCACACCGTGGTATGTATTTTCACCAATCAAAACATCTAGTATCGGTTTGTTCTTGAGTGAAAGAGGGGCGGGCAACGCCTTACTTAGCGACGTGACGATATTCTCAGTTCTGTTTGTCCCATGATACGGAAAGTGGTACAGGTCGGCTACTTCAGAAGTCGAAAGCAACAAGGATGACCTCAATAAAAAACTCGGCAATCGTCGCCGCTGTAAAAAGAGACGGTAGGGGTTTTGAACAGCCTTCAGTAATGTTACCCGACTCACAATTGATTGATATTGCTCCGTTGAAAAAAGAGCAATTGAAGTACGTAATCGTCGGCTGCGCTCATGTACGGTCGACGGGTCGGGAGAGGCAACTAATGTGCGTAATGAGACTTGAAATAGCGGCTCGGCCAGCTTGTCATGAATTGCTTCGACTGCTTCTTGTTCAAAATTCGATAGAACGCGACTAGGCTTCAGGCGCTCCGCTACTTGTCGTCTATGTACTGCAAGCGGGTCAGAGGATTGTGATGATAACGGGCGAGGGGACGAGATAGCTAAACTACCAACACTGTCGATTGCTGCGAATAACGTCGAGTTGATTGTCGAGGTTACCGCACCGAGCGACTTCTTCCCCCCACCCGTCACACGAGCCAGTACTTCATCATTCGTAAGTATTTTTCTGGAAAGTATAGATGCTTCCGGAATCTTTCTCGGTACAAGGACGAGCTGATAAATAATCGTTTCATCCTCTTTCAGGCTGGTCATGTTACCGGTTAAGTAGGCGAGCGGATCATGGCTTTGCAGTCGGTTTTGCGGAGCTAACGGCAATGCGAAATGACGTCGCTGTCTAAATTCCATTGGCCGCAGCTTTCTTGTTCGGGATACAGCTTCATACGGATCGTCGACTATATTGATGCGAGCGTCTCGCATATACGATTTGAATTCCTGTGCGACCATAGCAGACATACTTGCTGGGCTGCCAATTACATATCTGATACCCTCATGTTTGGTCGCAATTATTTCTAGAGAGATGCGTGGCCTGTGCCCGATCATCCGATCAAAGAGGGGGCGTGTACGGTCAATGCTATGCAGTATTTTAAATAATTGTTCTGTCGCCTCAGCCTGGATCTCAGCCCCGGCAGGTGGAATCACTTCGAAGTAGCTACGCGGTTCAGCGAGTAGTCGATAGACCTTATATAA
>JALRDA010000101.1 GCA_023257145.1 Candidatus Saccharimonadia bacterium
TTGCGGCTCGTGGTTTGGATATTCCAAATGTATCACACGTCATTAACTTTGATACACCACAAACGTACGAAGATTATACGCACCGTATCGGCCGAACTGGTCGCGGTGGTGCACGTGGTCACGCACACACATTTATCGAACAGCGATAATCGTATTCGAACTAAACAACCCCGTCAAACAGGCGGGGTTGTTTTTTATTAGGCGCGTTTATAGGATATAATGGACCGTATGACAGTTATATCTCGTGATGATGTGCAGCATCTGGCACAATTAAGCAGCTTGCAGCTGACAGATGAAGAATTAAATAGCCTTCAGGCCGATATCGGCAATATTTTGGGGTATATCGAGCAATTAGGCGAATTGGATACGACTGGTGTCGAGCCGACCTATCAAGTAACTGGTCTTGAGAATGTTTGGCGAGATGACGTTGTGATTGATTCCGACGTGACCCGCGAAGGGTTGCTCGCATTATCAACCGAAGCGATAGATAATCAAGTGAAAGTTCCGAAGGTACTATAATGAGTCGCATATCTACAATTGTCGATCAGATTAACAGCGGTGAATTAACTGCACGCGCCGCTGTTTTGTCTGCGATCGAAAAAGCAAAAAGCACTAGTGAGTTTCATGCGCTACTAAGTATTACCGAAGAGCGTGCGTTGCAACGGGCCGATGAGATAGATACACGACTACAAGCCGGCGAGTCAGTCGGTCGCTTAGCGGGTGTTCCATTTGTTGCAAAGGATAATTTCTTGGCATTCGGCGCCCCTACGACTGCCGCAAGTAAAATGCTTGAAAAATTTGACGCTCCGCTGCAGGCGACTGCGGTCGAGAAACTAGAACAAGAAGGTGCTATCTGTATCGGCAAGGCGAATCTTGATGCGTTCGCGCATGGTGGTAGTACGGAAAACTCTGCGTTTGGCCCAACCAAGAACGCAATCGACCAGACAAAAGTCGCTGGCGGTAGTAGCGGTGGTTCTGCTGTCGTGACCGCACTGGACGTGGTTCCTTTCGCGCTTGGTACCGATACGGGCGGGTCTATTCGTCAACCCGCTAGTTTTAATGGTGTTGTCGGCGTCAAACCGACATACGGAACGGTTAGTCGTTACGGCGTTGTCGCAATGGCAAGTAGTACTGATACGATCGGCTGCTTTACGAAAGATATCGTCGACGCAGAACTTGTCATGGATATTATTAGTGGACAAGATACGAAAGATATGACGACGCTGTCAGATTTCTTTACTCCGCTTGACGTGGCGACACCCAGCCAAAGAATCGGCATCATTAAAGAATCAATGACTGACGACGTCGATGCAGATGTTCGTAGTGCCACAACCGACTATGCGGAAAAGCTTCGACAAGCCGGACATGTTGTCGAGGAGGTAAGTTTGCCGATGCTGAAATATGCGCTGGCAATGTACTACATTATTGTCCCAGCCGAGGTGAGTAGTAACTTGGCTCGTTATGACGGTATTCGATATGGACACCGAGCCGAAGGAGTGCAAACCCTTGCAGAATTGTATGGACGCACACGCGACGAGGGCTTTGTTACAGAAAATAAACGTCGCATTATGATCGGTAGTTATGTGCTATCAAGCGGCTACTTTGATGCCTATTATCAGCAGGCCCAAAAGGCGCGAACGCTACTTGTTGATGCGTATGAGGCCTTATTTGCGGACTATGACGTGTTACTTTCACCGACTGCACCGACGCCAGCATTTGGACTAGGTGAAAACACCGAGGATCCAGTAAAGATGTATTTGGCGGACATTATGACGGTTCCGCCAAGTCTTGCGGGGCTACCTGGAATTAATGTGCCGGCAGGTGTCAGTCAAACTGGCCTTCCTATCGGCGTGCAGCTAGTTGGTCCGCGCCGTAGCGATGCCAATCTCTTAGCGCTTGCAAAATCTGTAGAGGGTAAATAGTATGCCAGATAATACACTGCTCGGTTTTATTGTAGGCGTTCTGATCGTAGGGGCGCTATTGATCGCAGTTATTGCGCTGACAAAAAAAGGCTCAGCACAGCTTGATGTAGATAAATATCGATCAAAATGGCTAACCATCGAAAATCAATTAGTCCGCGATAATCAGTCAAGCTGTACGCTTGCAGTACTGAATGCTGACAAATTGCTCGATCAAGCACTTCGTGAGCGAGGAATCAAAGGTCAAACTATGGGTGAGCGTATGAAAGCAGCAAAAACGACGTGGAGCAATGCAAACGCGGTTTGGGGGGCGCACAAGTTGCGTAATCAGATCGCACATGAATCTGACCACCAAGTAACGTATGACGATGCGCGGCGCGCTATTGCTGGGTTTAAACAGGCACTCAAGGATGTAGGAGCAATCTAATGATAACTGACGAAATTTTACAAAAATATGAAATGACAATTGGCGTCGAGTGCCACGTGCAGCTGGCCACGGCAACGAAGCTATTTAGTGGCGCCGACAATGATGCTCGTGATAAGTCACCAAACAGTGTCGTAAGTCCAATCGATTTTGGGTTGCCAGGTATGCTGCCTATTTTGAACCGCGAGGCCGTGAATCTTGCAATTAAAGCAGGAAAAGCTCTTAACGCTCCAATTGCGCGAACAAGTCGTTTTGATCGAAAACATTATTTCTACCCCGACCTTCCAAAGGGCTACCAGACGACCCAGATGTACAATCCTATCATTTTAGAGGGATATATTGACGCGCCATTGGACGACGGAACGAGCGTGCGTGTTCGCATTCATCATGCACATATGGAAGAAGATGCTGGAAAGCTAACTCACTATGGTGACTACAGTTTGGTTGACCTAAACCGCGCAGGAACCCCGTTGATTGAAATTGTTTCCGAACCTGATATTCATTCTGCGGCTGAAGCAAAGGCATATGCAGCTGAATTACATCGCCTGATGACCTACGCAGGTGTGACGCACGGTGATCTGTACCACGGCAACATGCGCTTTGACGTCAATGTTTCAGTTGCACTAAAGGGTGCGACTGAGCTTGGTACACGCGCCGAGGTGAAGAACTTAAATTCATTCCGCAGTGTCGAGCGCGCGGCTGAGTACGAATTCCGACGACAAGTAGGTGTTATTGAAAAGGGAGAAAAGGTAGTTCAGGAAACGCGCGGCTGGGACGATGCAAAGCAGACGACTAGTTCGCAGCGCTCTAAGGAGGATGCTCAAGACTACCGTTATATGCCAGACGCAGATATCCCGCCAATCGTGTTGTCAGATGCAGAAATTGATGAAATTCAGTCGACTGTTCCTGTGTTACCTCCAGAATATCGTGCGAAATGGCAAAGTCTTGGGTTGGATAGTTCAGTAGTGAATACTATTTTAAATAATGCACCTATTGCAATTGTGCTAGATGCTGTAAACGATCGGTTTGATGCAGATGTGACGAAACGCGCATTTAACTGGTTTGCATCAGCGTCAGCAGACGAAATCAATATCGATGCAGTGACATCAGGGTTGGTCGGTCCACGACGACTATCAGAATTGTCCATCATGGTGGGTGAGAATAAACTCAGCTCCACTGGTGCGAAGGAGATATTCTTTGCGTTATTTGACGAACAGTATACCGGCAAATCAGCAGAAGATATCGCAGGAGAGAAAAACTTGCTTCAGGTTAGTGACGAGGGGGCAATCGCTACCATTGTCGACGAAGTATTGGCTGATCCGTCCAGCGCAAAGGCTATCGAGGATATCAAAAACGGTAATGACAAGGTGATCGGTTTTTTGGTTGGTCAAGTGATGAAGAAATCACAGGGTAAGGCAAATCCTGCGCTAGCACAAAAACTAATACGCGACAAAATCTAGTAGCCACTAGTACCGCAGGTTTTCCCTTTAACTGAGAAAAAGGTTATAATACTCATGTAACAACTTTTTAGAGAAAGGAAGATCTACATGGATTGGGCTCAGATTCTGGTCATTATCCTGGCAATATTTCTCGCAATATTTTTGCTACTCGCAATAATCTTAACGGTCTTATTAATCAAAGTGACCAAACAAATAAAGTCGGTCACAGGGACTGCGGCACGAACTGCCGATAATTTAGAAAAGACCATCGCAGGATTTAGTGCGGTAGCGTCACCTGCATTAGCGTTCAAGACACTGATGAAGTTTATTAAGAAGCGTAAGAAATAGGAGGATATATCTATGTCAAAAGGTAAATTAGCGATCGGTGCATTAATCGGTGCGGCTGCGGGACTCGTTGCTGGAATGCTGACTGCGCCAAAATCCGGTAAAGAAACTCGTGCGGATATCAAAGACAAGGCCGCCGAGCTGAAGCGCAAAGCAGAGGTTCGTACGGACGAAGTGGCGCATGATGTCAAAGCACAGGCGCAAGAATTGAAGCACCGTGGCGAAAAGGTTATTGAGGATACAAAACACAATCTCTTTTCTAAAAAGGGTAAATAAACATAATAGTTTTAATGACACACCGATCTAAAGGTGTGTCATTTGATAGGAGAAGATATGTTCAAAAAGCACGCAAAGCAAGCCAAAGACAAGGCGACTGAAAACAATGAAAATACAGCTCGAAAAAATGTCATTGAAGAGCTATTCTATGACTTTAATGCAAGTCGTGCACAAATATACAAGATGAATTTCTTCCGTGGCATTTTTTTTGGATTAGGAAGTGTTTTAGGCGGAACGATCGTCGTCGCATTGCTGATATGGGTACTTAGTCTTCTGTCTGGTTTCTTTCCGCCACTCGAAAACTTCTTTAACGGCGTTACTGATACGATACAGGCAAAATCTGACTAATTTTACTACAGACAAATCAGCTACATCTTCGCTATACTAGATACATACTATGGGGGTACAAACACAAGATATCGTTGCGTCGTCGACGCGACTTACCACGGCCGATTATGTACACTTGCATAATCATACGCATCACAGCTTGCTCGATGGCATGACAAAGGTCAACGAGCTCGTTTCGACTGTCAAAGATATGGGTATGGAGGCGGTGGCAATCACCGACCACGGCACCATGTCGGGGCTAGTGGATTTCTACAAGTCTGCAAAAGATAGCGGCATCAAGCCAATTATGGGCATGGAGGCATATGTCGCGGCGCGCAGTCGTCACGATCGTGATCCAGGTAAGGATAAAGCTCGCTATCACTTAATTTTGTTGGCGATGAATGAAACTGGTTACCAAAACCTAATGAAATTGTCCACCAAGGCTAACCTTGAGGGGATGTACTACAAGCCACGCATCGACCACGACTTACTTGAGGAATATAATGAAGGGCTCATCGCGCTGTCTGCCTGCGCAAGTGGCGAAGTTGGCGAGCAGCTTCGGAATGATAACTACGAAGAAGCGAAAAAGATTGCCACTTGGTACAAATCGATATTCGGTGACAGGTATTATCTAGAGCTACAAGACCACGGTCACCCTGATTGTCCTGCAAAATGGGACGTTCAGGTGGGTATCAATAAACACCTAGAACGTTTGTCTGAGGAACTAGACATCGAGTGTGTCGTGACGAGCGATGGTCATTATTTGACTCATGACGACCAGGATGCGCACGAGATTCTATTGTGTGTCGGTACAGGTTCATTCATGAGCGACGAAAAGCGCATGAGCTTGAAAGATTTTGAGCTTCACGTTACAGATCCTGCGGATATTATTAAACGCTGGGAAGTGACAAACCCACGCGCCGTTGCCAATACAAAGATCATCGCCGACCGCTGTAACGTCGAGCTAGAATTAGGGCGCATCTTGATCCCTACTTTCCCTGTGCCTGAGGGAGAGACTGAAAAAACATTCCTCGATAAACTTGTCTATCAAGGTGTCGCAATGCGTTACAACGGCAAGACGCCGGATGAGGCCCGTCAAATGTCT
>JALRDA010000058.1 GCA_023257145.1 Candidatus Saccharimonadia bacterium
TCGTGAAAAATAGCCAATACATGGTATACATAAGCAATTTGACTCTACATACCGCTCGCAAACGACACAATGGCAGTACGGTTCACTAACGATGTCATATTTACAATTAGCACATAATTTGCCGCCAATCTGACCGCAAGACAAACAGTAGTGGGGCGCAAGCTGTGATAGTATATCGTCTAACATTGTATTTTTTACGTATGAAGCACTAGTTTTATTGATTATAGCTTATGTATTAGCTATACTGATAGAGACAATTTGTCAAATAGAGCCTAGAGAAAAGTGGAGGATATCATGGCCCGTAAACAAAATGACGATTTACTGATCGAGGACGAACTCGCGGCGGCTTTTTTGAATGATGATGAACTAAACACTCAATCAACCAATCAGCCAACGCAGCAACCTCAAGAGGACAACTGGGAAGAATCGGAAGAAGATTTTCCAGGACAGCTCGCTGTAGATGTGTATGAAACAGAAGAAAAGCTTGTCGTAAAAGCACGTACAGCTGGAGTAAACAAAGAAGATCTCGACGTGAGCATCTCTGATAGCATTCTTACTATCAGCGGTACACTATCGAGCGGTGACGACGCAGAAGCAACAAACTGGCACATCCAGGAATGCTACTGGGGCGAATTTAGCCGCACACTTGCACTGCCAGTGCCTATCAAGGAAGACGAGGTAAAGGCCGAACTTAAAGACGGCGTTCTTACTATCAGCTTCACCAAGGTCAAGGTTGAGCAGGCTAAAAAGATTCAAGTCCTCTAGTACACAAACAATGACTCATAAAAATACCTATCGTAACGGATAGGTATTTTTATGTATGTAGACACGCCTAGCCGCTTCCTTTCGCAGTACTACAACTCCACAAGAGAGGACAGGACCCATACATACAGGCTGGTACTGACGCATACTCTACATAGCACTTGAACCAAATAAAAACCCCAGCCGGAAGCTGGGGTGTTAATGTGACTATTAGTACTAGCTAATGATACGATCGAGTACAAAGTTGACAATCGCGTAAGCGAATAGGGCAACGATGATACCAACGATAGCGTAAAGAATAGTGTTTTTAGCCGCAGTAACTTGACTTTGGTCACCACCAGAAATCGTGTAGCGGATACCACCGATAACAAGCATGATCACAGCGATTGCACCGATGATGAAGAGAAGGATATTCACAACATCACGGATAAGTCCGTCTTCTGCATCAATACTTTCCTGCATATCATCTCCACGAGCTTGGTTTGCGCCCTCCTGGATACCTTGTGCATAAGCTGTGTCTGATACAGGTGCAAGAACTGCCGCACCAAGGGCGAGTGCAGGCATCATTAGCAGTCCTGCAAGCATCATTTTGATTTTTTTGGTCATTTCTTTCGTTTCCTTTCGTTAGAAATATCTACTCTATTGTTATAGCAGACATTGCGTCATTTGTTAATGCTTAATTTCCCAGTTGCAAGCGATCAATTAAGAAGTTTACGATTGCGTAGGCAAATATTGCCAGTACCAACCCAACAATTGCATACAGGATTGTATTTTTTGCCGCAGTGGTCTGACTGCTGTTACCGGCACTCGTCGTATAGCGAATACCACCGATAATTAGCATGATCACTGCCAGCGCTCCAATAATGAAGAGGAGGGTATTGACGATATTTTTTATGAATCCGTTTACCTGCTCATCTCCACCCGCACACACTTCCGAGGCCGCGCCGGATCCACAGGCTTGATATAGTTCGATTGCCTGCACTGGGGCAGACACGAACACTAGGCTGGCCATGAGCGCCACAACAGCGCCAAATAGTACAAATCTTTTCATTATCCTTGAACCCTTCCAATTACAAATTGCGTTATAACAAAAGCCATCGCGACAACGACAAGCCCGGCTGCCGAATACAGAATGATGTTTTTTGCTTTTGTGACTCGCCCAGAGTCACCTGCCGACGCCACATAGTAAAAGCCGCCGATAATCACACTAATCACGGCAACGACACCTGCTGCGAATAATACCACTGACATCACGTTATGAACCGCAGCGCCATTTAAGTCGTTACTTGGTATATTGAGCTCTTCAGGACTACCCAGCTGCGCGTACACTGTTTCTGGTCGAACATGTTGCATATTAACCTCCAATACCCAGTCCGCGAGCTGCGAAGTTTACGATAGCCCCCGACATAATAGCGAGGATCAACCCGATGACTGCATTCAAGATCGTACGCCGCGCCTTGGCAGCCCCGTCTGGTGCACCGCCACTCGTCAGGAAGAGAAATCCACCATAGATAATAAAGCCTGCAGATATGTAGCCGACAAGCTGCAGCATGATGTCGATAATATTTAGCACAATCGTCCATACAAATTTCGTTAGCTGCTGCTCTTCACGATTCGCGCCGACACTACCGCCGCCAACTTCCGTCGGACTCATGATGCGACAGCCGCTCCCATCGGGTTTTGCTAGATTGCGGTACCATGCAGGGAAGGTGAGGATGACATTCTTGCCAGAACAATCAGCCGCAAAGGCCGCAGTAGGGGTGGCCGCTGCAAAGAATGACCCTCCCACCACAGCGGCAAATACCGCCGCCACGATAAAACTTGAAAACTTTTTTATACTACCCATTAAATACTCCGCCTGGAATCAGGAAATTAGTGATTGCATACATAAAGGCATATGCCACGAGGCCAATCGCAACATTAAACAGCATCATCTTTGCTTTCTTGACCTGCTCTTGGCTGCCAGCCGCACTGGCGTACAAAATACCGGCATAGACCACACCTGCAACTGCCAGTACGCCAACGCCCATCGTCATAAGAACAACGATAAATCGCAAAATCCAGATGATTGTCGCTTCGCCTTGATCTTTTTCACCGCTCGGGCAGGCAAGAATAGAGGTATCGGCACCGCCACAGTTTTTCCAGTTTTCACCAGAGGAACCGCCTGTGCGTGACTCACCACCATCGCCGACTTCCCAGTTGTCAGTCTGAGCATACACAGCAGGAGACACTGCTATTGCCAGCGACATCGCAACCCCAACTGCCATAAGAATGTGTGTCATTTTTGTGAACATAACTATATATAAAATAAGATATTACAGGGGTTTTCGCAAGTAGTTTATGCTAAAACATGATAAAACTATTGCTTTTTTTACTAAAATAGGTTATAGTACAGGCACAATATCAGTTTACGTGCCCATATAAGCGCACAAGGAACAGAGAAAAGACCGTTATGCCGATCAACCCAGAATCAACAACTGAAAAGAAATTTCCAAAACGCCTTGCTTTTGCAACCGGTGCCGCTCTTTCACTAGCAGCCCTCACTGGCTGTGGCGACAAAGAAGTAGGCGCAACCCCTACGCCGACTGAAACATCTACGTCTATTGAACAAGAGCCAACTTCACCCGAAACAGATCAAGAAAAACTTGAGCAAGCTGCAATTGATAAATTTGCTGCCCTGGAGCCGACTTTTACGGACGAAGAAGTTGAAGCACTTTTCACCATGCAGGTAGAGACTGCAGGTGAACTACCTGAAGTCATGTTAGAGAAAGCCGTCGAGAACCAATCAACACTGCGAGAAATCCTAACAATTGACGGACCTAACGAAACCTCGTACTCAACAGATCGCAAAGCAGCTGTCAACGAACAGGTTAGGGCCATTTACCCAGAGCTGATCGACGCAGCTAATGAATTTGCAACACCATTTGAACTTACCGAAGAGAATAAAAACGACCTACTTGTTAACTTCGGTGTACCGTCTCTTCAAACTCGCGGTAACGGTATTGTACCGACCGCCGAGGAATTTAACGAGCAAATCTCACAAATGACACTTGACAATATTATGCCAATTTTTGAAAACGAAGCGTATGAAGTATATGCTACATATTCGTTTTTACCTATTGGCGATGCAAGTGAAACAGGCACAATGGCCGAATGGCTTGCCGGTGGCGTCACGAACAATCTGACGAACCCAGAATCAGCTCAGCCACTTCAAGGTGCGTTTGTTGATGAAGACGGCGGAAACAAAGGTGTAACACACGAAACTCAAACTGGACTTACTGAAAAAACATTTAGCTACAACACTATTGCGGACATATTACTCAAAATGGGTACAGATACGAATTACGACACGAGATTCTCTAACAATCACTCAGTGACCCCCAACGAAGATGGTACATATACTGTAAGTGTGGATAGCTCGTCTACATTCTAGCAACCGCGCTAGCTTAATATAAATTAGCCCTTACATAAGGGCTAATTTATATATACAGGCGCTTTTCATTTTCATCAATCTAAGGCATAATCATAAGCAAGAATAAGCGCTTATGATAAAAAAACATTTTTCGTTCACTCAATTACTGCTCGTAGCTGCACTTTCAGTATTCACCAGTACGCTTATTACCGTTGCAACAGCAAGTGCAAATTTTCCTGCTGTATTTGAATGGGTGGACGATACAAGTATCGACGTTAAATACACTGACGATTCCGAAGGGGACCGTAATAAAACGGTACAGCTAAAATACGACGGCAGTAAATACGTGGCATCTGACGTAGTATATAACCCACCCGGAATACTCAATACACAGTGTCGATTCACAATTGAAATAACTCCTACGGGTACCGACAAGAGTAAAGCGCAGCTCAATAGCTATCGTAAGAATACCGATCTTATGCCGAACTGCCCGGATCAACTCATTCAAACAGGGTCTGGGGGTGCTATATCGCTTACTAATGTCGAAAATGCCGAAAAAGAAGGTACGGTCGAAGGCGAGCAGACATCGAGCTGTCGAATTGACGGAATCGGCTGGATACTTTGTCCAATTATGTACTTCTTTGGCGCAATCACCGATCAGGCGCAGAGAATGGTTGAAACCCTCCTTAAAACACAGCCATTAAAAACAGATACTAGCCAAAACCCGACATATGAAGCATGGTCTACTATGCGCAATATATCGAACGTGGCGTTTGTGATTGCCTTTTTATTCATCATATTTTCTCAACTGACTAGTATTGGGATTACAAACTACGGCGTTAAAAAGCTGCTACCAAAATTAGTTGTGGCGGGTATATTGGTAAATATATCTTACTGGATATGTGCTGTTGCAATCGATGCAGCCAACATCGTTGGTGTTGCTTTAAGTAGAGGGATTGAAGAAATAACAGCAGGCTACAATCCTAATTTGCCCGAAAGTGACTGGAGCGGAGAAGTAAGTGACTTCTCTACATTAATTGGCTTCGTAATCGGCGGTACAGTCGTGGCGGGAAGTCTCATGTTCCTTCATCTTTCTGTGCTACTGCCTCTGCTCATTACGGCAGCGGCGGCAATCGTTACCGTTGTAGTAGTCCTTACGATTCGCCAAGCGCTCCTTATTATACTTGTGGTTATATCACCGCTTGCCTTCGTGGCGTTCCTGTTACCCAATACAGAGAATTTATTTGGTAAATGGAAGGGTCTGTTTACAACCCTCCTCATCATGTTCCCAGCTGTGTCACTTATTTTTGGCGTCAGTGCGTTTGCCAGCAAGGTGATTATATATAGCGCAGGAACCGACCTCACTATTGCGATGGTTGGTATGTTTGTCTCGGTCATCCCACTCTTTATTACGCCAATAGTCATGAAGACTGCTGGCGGACTACTAAACCGCATTGGAGGTATCGTTAACAACGCCGATAAGGGCGTATTTGACCGTGCTCGTGGAGCTTCGGCAAAATACCGCGAAGGTGCGCTCGCATCGCA
>JALRDA010000121.1 GCA_023257145.1 Candidatus Saccharimonadia bacterium
CAACGCCGCAAACAACTGCCGCCGCCTGTGATACGCGTATATTAACAATTCCCGCGTGGTATAACGGTTTAACCGATGGCAGCTGTAATTTGCAAAATCCCAACGCGGTTGGTGGGCTCTCTAACTACATCTGGCGAATCGCCCTTAACATTGTTGAGATGATACTACAGATCGTCGGCTACATTACCGTTGGATTTATTATTTTTGGCGGGTATAAATATATGATTAGCACTGGCTCAGCCGACGGGATGGCCAAGGCGCGTAAAACGATTACCAATGCCGTTGTCGGTCTGCTGATTTCGATCTTCTCGGTTGCGATCGTTAATCTAATTGCAGGAACAATAAAATAATGAGTATCACAACCCTTTTAGCTGAAGCGGCGGTAAAAATTAGTCCTAGAGAAATTGGCATTGATGATCCGGTGACGAATGCGAACAGTACCGTTACAAATATTTTAAACACGACGTATTTGTACGCAGGTATCGTCTGTGTCATCGTCATTATTGTCGCTGGGTTTTACTACGTCCTCTCAAACGGTGATCCAGCGAAAATAAAGCGTGGCAAAGATGGTATTATGGGTGCGGTTGTCGGACTTATCGTTATTATTTTAGCGTTCACGATCACACAATTTGTTATAGGGAGATTTTAAATGAAAAAATGGAAGCAATTAGTAGTAGCCTTTGGATTGGTCGCTGGCGTTAGTTCAGTCGCACTACCAGCGGGTACAGCAAACGCGATAAATGTATTTGATGCCTGTAGTGGCGCCGCTGAATCACAGGTTTGTGCAGCTAAAAGTACGGATGATGCGAGCAAAATGTCAACAACTGTTGTAAATACGATGTTGTTTATCCTGGGTATTCTAGCGGTGATTATGATTATCGTGAGTGGCATCAAGTACGTGACTGCGAACGGTGATGCTAGTAAGATAAAATCGGCAAAAGATACGCTCACCTACTCGATCGTTGGTCTTGTGGTTGCGATACTTGCGTACTCGATCGTTAACTTTGTCGTGACGCGGATTGTTTAAGGAATTAAGGAGAATATGATGAATAAATTAAAATTAGCCGTTGCTACCTTCGCTGTATTAATTGGTGTTGCGGCTGTCACACCGGTGTACGAAGTTAGCGCCAATGCAAACACGCAGATTCTTGAAGGTGCAAAAAAGACTGGTACGGAGGGTGGAGCGACTCTTGAGGTGCGTATCGGCACAGTGACAAGCATCCTCCTATTTATTATCGGTGCTATCTCGGTGATTATGATTATTGTCGGTGGTATCAAGTACGTTGTATCAAACGGCGATTCAGGTAAAGTAAAGGCCGCAAAGGATACGATCATGTATGCTGTTGTCGGACTTGTTATAGCCTTGCTAGCCTATGCGATCGTTAGTTTCGTATTAACGAACGTTAAGTAGAATAATAGTATTAACAAAACCGGTTTAATCTGGTATAAAGTAGATAGAGTAATCCTAAGAAAGGGAAAAACAAATGAAAAACGTTATTAAGAAAACTATGCAAAGTTTATTGCTTGTTCCTGTTTTGGCACTAGGCGTAAGCTTCGCTGCTACTGCCCTGCAGCCTGTTGATACATATGCTGCACTAACCGCTGCTGACGGCGCATTAGGTGCGAAGACACAAGAACAGCCAACATCAGTTGAAGGTGATGATGGTGTCTTTAAAACAATCACGAACGTACTCCTCTTCATTATCGGTGCTGTTTCAGTAATCATGCTAATCATCGGTGGTATTCGCTACGTAGTATCAGGTGGTGATAGTAGTGCTGTTACAAGTGCGAAAAACACAATCCTTTACGCTGTTGTTGGTATCATTGTTGCCCTACTTGCCTACGCACTGGTCAACTTCGTCCTTACAAGCTTTAGCGCTGCCTAGTATCACCGCTAACTTTAAAAAGAAACGCTCCAATACGAGCGTTTCTTTTTTGTTGCGATACGATCTAGGTAAAACTTCAGACTATATTTATACGGATTGATCGTTGAATTGACTAAGTGTCATTAACACCAGGAGAGCAGATGATGTACGTAGCCTGGGCCAGTTGACCTCTAGTTTACTTGTTAGTCGGGACGACAGATATCATGGTGGCTAAAACAAGCTTCACCGCTATAAAGTCACCATTAAAAATAGCTCGATAAAATCGAGCTATTTTTAATGAACGGTACCGATAGATTACTGAATCGTAATTTTCTTGGCTTGTTCTTGTTTTACCTTTGTAAAGCTGATGCTTAGAACGCCGTCTTTTAGGACTGCCCCTACTTCATCTTCCTTTACAGCGACAGGTAGTGCTAGTGTGCGGCTAAATTCACCCCAGTAGCATTCCTGAATGTGCCAGTTAGTCGCGTCGGTGTCATCACCGCTTGATAGCGTACCGCTGATTGTCAAAATACCATCGCTGATACTTACATCTAGGTCTTCTTTGTTTACACCTGCTGTGCGCGCTTTAACGATAAGTTTTTCATCGGTTTCGTACACATCAACTGCGAGCTGCCCTGGAAAATCATCTTCTGATTCTTCCCATGCTGAATCATCAGCTGGCGCAGTCGTAGGTTCAGGTTGGTTTAGGTCGTCGTCGTTCAAGAACGCTGCGGCCAATTCATCTTCGATCAAAAGATCATCGTTTTGTTTCCGGGCCATGATATCCTCCACTTTCTCTAGGCTCTATTGACAAATAGTCTTTCACATTATAACAACCGTTTGCGGTATAATCAATGAAACAGTATGGCTAAACGTAAAAACTACAATGATTGACCACCTACTTTCAGTGGTTGCACCCCACCTCTGTTGCGGTTGCGGTGAGATCGGCACGCTTTTGTGTGACAATTGTAAATATGACATCGTAAATGATGTCGTTAAAGTATGTGTACAATGTGGGACGCCGTCTGGTGAAAATAACGTGTGTAGTAGTTGTGAGACACCGTATGTTCGAGCATGGTGTGTTGGCGAGCGATCTGGTGTGTTACAGCGGTTAATTGGTGATTTTAAATTTCAAAATATGTATGCCGCCCACGTTCCTTTGGTGGATTTGCTCGATCAGGTTATTGATCAGTTGCCTAAGGATACGATTATCGTGCCGGTTCCGACAGTACCAAGTCACGTCCGCGAGCGTGGCTATGATCATACGTTACTGCTCGGCAAACGACTCGCCAAGCGACGAGGCGTTCGTATGCAGCACGTTATATCACGTACAACGGTTACGAAGCAGCGTGATGCTAGTCGCTCGCAGCGCATTGCGCAGGCCAAGGTCGCCTTTAAAGTGAAGACCCCGATTGACGAAGCTGCGCCGTATTTGTTAATTGATGATGTTGTGACGACGGGTGCCACGATCAAATATGCGTCACTTGCACTTCGCGAGGCGGGCGCTAAAGAAGTGTGGGTTGCGGTAATTGCTCGCCAACCTATCGACTAACCGTATCGTATCTGTTATTATGGTTCTGCTGGAGAGGTGCCCGAGTGGTTTAAGGGAACGGTCTTGAAAACCGTCGTGTCAGCAATGGTACCGAGGGTTCGAATCCCTCCCTCTCCGCCACGAAAATAGACGATCGAAAGATCGTCTTTTTTCGTAGCTTGCTACCCGCTTAGACGTCTAATCCGTCAGTGCCACCGCCCAGGCCATCTGCCGAAAAGCTAGTCAAAACAAAATTGATAAGTGCGTAGGATAGGAGTGCAACAATCAACCCGACAATCGCATATAAAATCGTGTTTTTTGCAGCAGCTACATTAGAAGAATCTCCGCCGGAAACCACATAACGCAGTCCGCCGATAATAATCATGATGACGCTGATGGCGCCAATGACAAATAACAGAACACTCGTTACTGTACTGAAAATGCCTGTCGCACCAAACAAGTCGGTCACTTGCTCGACGCCTTTTGCGGCGCTCGCGCCGGCCTCCATCCCCTGATTAAAGGCGTATGTGGCGGATGAAATAACTATATTAGCTAGTGATGCTACGGTAATAGCGACTGCGCTGTAATGACGATATGGTAAATTCACAATGCTCCCTTATATTACTTTTACATCATATTATCTATATTATAGCAAGGTCTGTGCAAAAAGTCTACCCCTGGCCCCTGTCCTGTGATACAATAATCCAAGTACAATTAGTACAAGAAGCCCGTACGGAGGGGTACCCAAGTGGCTTAAGGGGACGGTTTGCTAAATCGTTAGTCTGGAGAGATCTGGAGCGGGAGTTCGAATCTCCCCTCCTCCGCCAAGAAAATACGTCGACTATTTGGTCGGCGTATTTTCTTTGTCGGGGTGGGTAGCGATACGGCTAAATGGTATACTTTTAGATATGACTATATGGGAAGCAATTTTACTGGGCATCATTGAGGGTGTCACTGAATTTCTTCCAATTTCCAGTACCGGGCATCTGACAATTACAGAAAAGTTACTCGGCTATTCAATTGATCATGCCGATATTACGGCATTTACGGCGATTATTCAGGTGGGGGCTGTATTGGCGACACTGCTATTTTTTAGGCGAGATATTTGGCGCATCGGACTTGCGTGGCTACGAGGTGTTGGGAATAAACAGCAACGTGCAGACCCTGATTATCGGTTTGGGTGGGCAATTATTTTAGGATCACTACCGATTGGATTTATCGGACTATTATTCCAGCATCATATCGAGACCACACTGCGCAGTCTGTGGGTGGTTGCTATTGCCCTTATTGTTTGGAGCGGGGTGATGTGGATCGCGGACAAATATGCAACGCAAAAGCGCCATGAAGATGGCGTCACCTGGAAAGATACATTATTTATCGGGGTTGTGCAGTGTCTCGCACTTATACCTGGCGTGTCGCGTTCGGGTGCGACAATGTCGGCCGGTCTTTTTCGTGGATTCGATCGCGTCACCGTCACAAAATTATCGTTTTTCTTATCGATCCCAGCGCTACTAGCGGCTGGCGCGATGCAGACAGTGAGTAATATCGACACAATCTCTACGGGTGTTGGCTGGCTGCCGACGATTGTCGCTACACTGGTTAGCTTTGCGGTGGCATATGTCGCCGTAGCGTGGTTATTGAAATTTATCGCCAAACATAACTACGCGGTTTTTATTGTGTACCGTTTAGTTCTAGGGAGTATTATTATGGTGTTATTGTTGACGAATACGATATCGGCAACATAATATATTCACCTGTATTCCCCTCATGCTATACTAAAATCATGCAACCAGAAAATAATCCATCTGAATGGAAAAAACCTGTTGAACAGCCTGCGCAAGCTCCCTACGTTGCTGCCCCTAACCCAATGTCAGTCGATGGCCCTGTCGTGACATTATCTCCGGAGCCACTCCCGCAGGATGTGGTGCCATTGCAGCCTGAAGTGCCTCTAGCCACAGATACTATTGAGGATGTCCGCGTCGACCAATCGACTGTCGAGCCGGTGCGTTGGAAAGCGCAAGAATATATCCAGCATGACAAAGGCGCGCTATGGTTTGTCGCATTTGCCGCTGCATTTGTTGCCATGATGGCAATCGCGATCTTTTTAATTCAATCTGTTACCTTTAATATTCTGGTTCCTGTTATGGCAGTTGCACTGTTTGTGTATGTTAATCGTCCGCCGCGTCTGATCGACTATACGCTTAGTCGAAAAGGGCTGCACATTAATGACACGTTATACCCTTTCGCTGACTTTAAAGGCTTTGGTGTTATTCATGATGGTAAGGAATTCTCCGTTTTTCTATTGCCAGTGAAGCGTTTCAAGCCTGGTGTATCAGTTTACTTTCCGGAAGCATCTGGCGAGGCGATTGTTGATATCTTGGGAACGCGCCTGCCAATGCAGGAATTGCACTTGGATGTTGTCGACCGTATCGTACGCAAGTTGCGTATTTAGCATCTGTTACGGCTTGCCTCACCCTCTACTTACGTGGTACAATAGCCGATGTTCGCTGCTTTTCCAGCAGCAAAGCACCTTCTAGTTACAAGCGGCGTTATATACGTAAAGTGTATAGCACCGCAATATGGACCCGTAGCTCAGCTGGATAGAGCGTTGGCTTGCGGAGCCAAAGGTCGCAAGTTCGAATCTTGCCGGGTTCACCATAGAAAGAAGACGAGTAATATTGCTCGTCTTTTTTCTATGGTGAAAGATGATGATGCGGATTTAGACGCGAATGCTTTCGACTGGCATATCGAAAGTGTCGGCTGGATCGATCCATGGTTCATACGAATTTGTCGTTATTCCTAGATAAACGACAAAGATAATCGCCAGAATAAAAAGAAGTGATAACACGATGCCTATTGAGCCCAAGACGATACCTGCTATGCTCATTGCGCGTTCTTTTTGGCCGCGACGAAGCGCTAATATACCCGTAATAATCGCAGGGATACCACTAATAATAAACAGGACGGTGACTGATAGTATCCCCAAAATTAGTGAGGCAATCGCCAGTCCATTTCCGTTTGCTGGACTGCGAGATGTGAGTGTCTTGTCTTCGAAGTGCTGCGTCATTTACTTTATTCTAGCAGAATCGCTGGGTCGCTAGAAAATAAGGTGTAGACGCACGTGAGGAAAAATTATGCACCCCGATGGCTGTTGCGGCCACCTTTCGCTTTGTCTTCACGTGATTGAGCTGCTGCGCCTTTTTTACCCTCGGCGCTTGCTCGGGCGGGATTGTTCTTAAAATTGCCACCGCTCTTTTTACCGCCTTCACTCGCGACGCGCTTGCGTGTTTCTTCGTCAGCTGATGCTAATCCTCGATTTGATGCCATAATTAACCTCCTCTGCTATTAGTTTACCTGTCAATAATAACGGTTCGTATTAACGACCTCTGTAAAATATCTAACAATAGCAGCGAAAGCTTTATTTTGTAATGTAAAATGTCATATACTAAACCAAGGTTTGGAGAGGTGTCCGAGTGGTTGAAGGTGCCGCTCTCGAAAAGCGGTGTGGGGTAAAACTCACCGAGAGTTCGAATCTCTTCCTCTCCGCCATAGAAAAATGACGCTCATTGTGGCGTCATTTTTCTATGG
>JALRDA010000135.1 GCA_023257145.1 Candidatus Saccharimonadia bacterium
AGATATTGAAGGGCCGAAGTACGAACGCGACGACCGAGCGCTTCGTGGGTATGTAAGTAAGGCGTTAGGCGAATCGTGTAATGTTGCACCGAAAAATGCCAGTTTAGCCGTAAAAAACAATGCATTGTCGGTCGTAAAATCGTCGCCCGGTGGTACATGCGAGCTGGATGCGGTGATCATTACCCTTAGTCAAGTTGAGCCACTGCTGCCAGGACAAACGAGTGTTCGCATGGCCGTTAAAGAAACGCCGGCGAAAATTTCCAATGCCGAAGCAGAAGAATTCGGCCGAGCAGTAACGGAGCAAACCAAGAATGGTATTCCACTGCAGGTGCAAAACGAAACAATTATCATTTCACAGAAAGATGCCTTATCGTGGATGGAATTTACGACTAATAACGATGAATTGCATGTTCAGTTTAATGTTGATAAAGCCGGCGGATTCTTTACGAGCAATATTTCGCCGAAAGTATATCAAGTGCCCGGTACGACTACTGTAACAACTGTTGATTTTCAGGAGACTGCTCGTGAGGTCGGGCAGAATGGACGTCAGCTTGATCTTCTGGTGACGCTGCAAAACATGGCCAAGTTTGCCGAGGGCGGCGCAGATGTTGCGCAGGCGGTCACAGCCGAGATTCCTGCCAAAGTTGTCTTTAATCGTACGTACAGCCCAACGGATGCCGGCTTGTCGGCACTAATTGCCAATTATGCTAAAGACAACCCTGGCCGATATGGTATTTCATTAATTGAGCTTTCGGGCAAACGCCGTCGGGCGAATTATAACGGTGACATGAAGTTTACAACCGCTAGTACGTATAAACTTTTTGTGGCCTACAGTACGCTCAAGCGTGCCGAAACCGGTCAGTTTAAATGGGACATGCAAGTATCTGGTGGCCGTACGCTCGATAAGTGCTTTAACGATATGATCGTCTATTCAGATAACGCCTGTGCGGAGAGCTTGGTGGAAAAAATTAGTTATCGTACGCTGACTAACGAAGCGAGCGGTATTGGAATGAAGAATACTTCGTTCGTAGATACGGAGAGCTATAAGACATCAGCCAACGACCTGGCGACATTTGCGGCATCCTTAGAATCTGGCGAGCTTTTGCAAGGTTCGTCGCGAGCAAAGCTACTTGATGCGATGAATCGCAATATCTATCGGCAAGGTATTCCGGCCGGTGCAAGCGGGCAGGTGGCCGACAAGGTTGGATTCCTGGATAACTTCTTACACGACGCTGCTATTGTATATAGCCCGAGTGGTACCTACGCGCTCGCCATCATGACGGAAGATAGTAGCTGGGGTAAAATTGCCGACCTAACGCGCAAGATAGAAGAGCTTCGGGCGAGATAGGCCACACACCTCTTTACAGAGGGCGTGAATTACGCTAAAATGTATCTTGTATCTACGGTATGCACCGTATGATTACCACATATTCCGGCGTAGCTCAGTGGTAGAGCGGTTGGCTGTTAACCAATAGGTCACTGGTTCGAGCCCAGTCGCCGGAGCCAAGATGAATTTTCACTACAAAGAACCATCGTTTCGAATGGTTCTTTTAGTTTCCACCTCAGTTGATCACCATCCAATGAAAAGTTCGAAAGTACAATTTGAAGTAGTGACCGTTTTTGCTCGATATTTGCTTTTTGGAACAGTTTTGGCGCACTCTTAGCTAGATTTAACAGATGGAATACTGTACCAAAGTATTCATCGTCAACGAGTTCGATATTATCTCTCTGCCTTTGAAGTTTCTTCTGATTTGCTCGGTACTCTTCGGACTTACGTTGATAAAGTTCTTCCGTAATCTTATCGTCTAAATAGTCCTCATAGACTCTATCAATTCGGTTTTGGAATTTAGTAATTTCCGCCTCGATAGACGATAATGTCTGCTCTCGGTACTTCTTCTTATCTTCATGAGCCTGTCTTAGGACAGTACTTACTTCTTGATACGCACCCTCTGGTATTTTGATAGACTCAAAGATCTTCATGACCTGATCAGTGATAAACTCTTCGTTTACGTATTTATAATCATGCTTAAACTTAGACTGGGTGCAGTGACCATAAACGTACTTTTGTTTCTTCCTCTCAAATGTGATTCTACAGCCACATGATTCACATTTTAATAAGCCACGATAAACGTATGGCAATCCACCCCATACTTTTGGTTCGACCTTGTATCCTTCTTGGATTAGCTTCACTCTTTCGAAAAGTTCAAATGACACAAGTTGCTCATATTTGTGAGGATAAAGTGAGCCTTTCACACGCATCTCGCCGTAGTAGAACGGATTCTTTAATATCTGATCTACCTTGCTTTGTCCAATCTTAATTCCATATTCATTACGCATTTGCTGAGCAATTAACCGGATGGATGTACTTCCTTCGGCATATCTTGAGAATATCTGTCGAATGATTTCAGCAGGAAATGGATCGATCTCAATCCATTTCTTACCATTAGGTAAAAGTGTATTTTTATATCCAAGTGGAGCCATGCCAATCCATTCACCATCACGCAGCTTCTGCTCGAACCTACGGCGGACATTGTCGCTAATGGCATCCGAATAGTATTGTGCAACAACAACGCCCATACCGAGCCTTAAAAGGTCTGTAGCGGGTGAATCTCTATGGATAAAAAGATTATCTGATGGAAAGTGAAGTTCTATCTTCGCTGACTTACGTAGGTCATCTAAAATCCTAACCTCTTGTGAGCTCGAATCACGAGTATATCGATCAATTTTGTCAAATACTACGACGGCAATTTCGTCATGCTGAGTAATTTTCTTTACAAGTTCAGAGAATGCGACGCGGTTTCCTTTATAGGCACTTTCGCGAAGTTCGGTTAGTTCATACTCATAACCACGACGCTTGGCATACTCGGTTAATCGAAATGCCTGCGCTGGTAGTGCATCTTTTTGATCATCAGTTGATACTCGTGCTACTAAGAATGCTTTCATATCTGCTCCTACTTAAATGGACGGTCGTGGCTTATCCAGTCCAGACATCCATACAGATGCTTTTCTAGCACGACCGCCCATTAAAGGCAGAAAATAAAATATCTGTCTGGAAAGTTGTTGGTACTGGATAAGCATTCTTATTATAGACCATTTTGTTTTCTAGTTTTTTTAAATTTCTCATACCCACTCATGGTTTCTTTTTCTTTTTCTTGCTGTTTATTGGTACCTAATTCTTGACTAGGGTCTATATACATATTTTGGATAGGGACTGTGACACTTTTTCGAGTAGAGGGCTGGCTAGAAATTGCGTATGCCTGAATTTTGGATACCCATCCAGTGATATCGTAAATATTTGCTTCTCCGGTTCGGAATATTCGACGGATTAACCTCTTCTTTTCCATTCTTAAAAAAGCAGCACGGACTGTATTTGGGTGTGCACCAATTGCTTTCGATATTGAAGATATTGCATGATAATCTTCCGGGGGGAAGGACAAAAGGTAGGTAAGGATTGTAAAGTCTACCGGCTTCGTACCGAGATCTTTCATGTATCGTACGGCAATATTTGGTATCTGAGTAAAACCGTAGTTTTTTACCGTTATGCCGAATCTTTCTTCGAATGAAGGTTGTTTATATATCAAATTAGACTACACGCTGAATAACTCATATTTTAGTATTTCTATTAAGACTTCTTGTTCAATAGCATCACCAAATTCATGATTGATGGGGTAGCAAACATCTAGGTTCTTTTTTCGAGGATAAACTAGTCGAATACCGCCGCCAAAACGTGTATAGACGGCAACAGAATTTATGTATAGCTTTCCAAATAACACAAAACTTACAAAAGCTACGTGTCCGTTCTTAGGTTTAATCGGTACTATATTAACTTCCGAAATGTAATTAGTCATCAGCACTCCTTTCTATTTCAGCAAGGAGTTTAAAGTACTCAACGAGGGTAGTTAAATTGTTTTCATCACTTCTTGCGTTCATACGTATATGAAAGCAAAACGATCACTTCGCAAACTTGCGAAACTTAGCTAAGGGCTATTCTAGAGAAATAAAAGCTTTTTATTGTAACGACAATCACTTCATTCGTGTTCAAAAAGTTATCAAGCTTCTTCTGGACGCGCTTCATAGTTTCAAAGACCTGCTTTGCACTATCAATACCTTCGCCGGAATCCTTTAGTCTTGAAGCAACCTCACTGCATTGAAATGTGCTCTTTTTAGGCTTACCCGTTGTTTTACTAAACATCAAAGATAAAATTACCGCTTCATTCTTATTAAATTCAAGTTTTCTGCGTGCTTCAGCCCAAAGAGTATTTGTTTTGTGGTCGTACTCCAGCTCTAGTGGAGAATCTGGTATACGAGCAACATGTTTCAAAGCGTCTTCAAAGCTGGCGACATGATAAGAAAGTTTATTTAAAGTTCGCTCTATGGCTTCCATCCGTTCGTCTAGATGATGAAAATAATTATAGGTATTTCTCTCAATCCTAGTAATTTCATCTTCACTCTGCAGATCAATTAGATCATTTTCACTTTTTGACTTCTTGTTCATCACATTTTCCTATATCTCATTATATGATGTTTTTGGTATTATAAGGAGGTCTGGATCAATACAAGTTTGTTAGCAAACCAATTCTTTCGATTGGTTGTACCCAAAAAGGGGCAACTTCTCGAAAGCCAAGGGTACAACCTTGTGTTGGTCCAGACAACCTAGAGAGGTTGTCCTTTTTTATTTTGCTTAAATGGAGATTGAAATGAAAGAAAAACAAATAAAAGATAAGCGACTTAATCGGTGGTCATATGTTATTAATATGTTAATAACTGTCCCTGTATTTAGTTATGCAATCGCAATAGGCCGTTCAGTGGATTACGTTCAGCACGAAGATGAAAAAGGCTTGGTAGCAATAGCGCAGATTCTAAGCATGATTCTCGCAGTTGTTATAGTGGTTTGGACAGTACGTCGCTTACATGATCTTGGAAAGAAAGGCTGGTTTGCCCTCTTCTTGATACCACCGTTTACAATCCTACTTTGGGCATACTTGCTAATTGGTACGTACGACAAGAGTAGTAACAACAGGTGGGGAGTTCACAGCGAACTCTTGAGACTTTTTGGCATCAAGGCTAAGGGTGCTTGGCGACTCCTAGCTATAATGGGAATTTTTCTAGTAATGACATATCTGTGGGTAATTCTTTACGCAGTTGCTTCTAGCTTGTAGTAAGAATGGTTGGATAAATGACTGACGAAAAACTAGATTTAAAAATCCAACAAGATGCACAGGCTCTTGCGAAACTTATTTATGATATCTACGCAGAAAAGAAGCAGAATGAAGCAGGTAACGATTGAAGAAGCTCGTGGCATTTTAGAAAATGAAGCGGAGAAAATGTCCGACGTCGAAGTGCAGAGCTTGATCGACTATCTGAGCCTAATGGCAAAATGGGCACTAGAGGAGGCTGCTCGACTCCGTGTACAAGATACTTCATCCACTACTAAGCGTAGTAAAAATGACTCAACAGAGGTATAATTACGTCAAACAGAGTCTATAAAAGTAAAAAAGGTTACGTGTACATGCCCGATACGAGCACGCCAGTCTTATATTTAAAATCGCTTAAGATCTCTAACTTTAGGGTTTTTAATAAAAAAGGTTCCATCATCAATTTTCAGCCTGGCCTGAATGTGATCATTGGTGAAAATAACTCAGGTAAGTCGGCAGTTATTGATGCCTTGCGTTACATCTTTAATCTCGGTAGCTTC
>JALRDA010000097.1 GCA_023257145.1 Candidatus Saccharimonadia bacterium
GAGATAGTCTCGCAACACCACCGCGATGGCGGGGAGGGGTTCGCGGATGCTATCCTGCAAAAGCCGCAATGTTTGTGTGCTGAATCGACGCTCGTCTTTGTTAATGGTGGGTGCCAGCAGAATCATTTTAGTGAATAGGCGTGGCGAGTCTGCGACGGCGTGTGCGACTACCTGACACCCCATCGACTGTCCGACGATGATGACATTTTGAAGTTGTTTTTCTGCGATATAGTCGACAACAACATGGGATAATTCGATGATCGACAGTGACTGACGTGGTTTTGGGGTGCCGCCAAAGCCAGGAAGATCAATAATATACACGTCGTAGTGCTCGTTCATTTCTTCGGCAAAAGGGAGATAATAATCACCAGAAACACCTAGTCCATGTATTAAAACAATCGACGTTTTGCTACGTGAAGCAACAACCCGTTCGTGGACGGTATGGCTACCAAGTATGATTGCTGTTTTTTGTATGATGAACTCGCTTATTTTTATAGACTCTTCATGACAGTATACCGTCACTAGTAGGATAAGTTAAAGCAGAGCGTCTTTATCAATGTCTGCTAGGTGCTTTTTGCGGTAGGCATCGAAGCTCGCTTTGTTGAAGCCGTTGTCATGAATGAACGAGCTTAACTGTTCTGATCCAATAAAGTGCGGCAACATTACGTAGCTGGCGCCCAAGCGATACAGCTCGGCTGCTTCGTTATAATCGTTTGAGTAGCAAATCATAATCGCATCTGGGTTATGGCGGTGGACGTAGCGGACGAGTGCGACGTTGACGAAGTGATCGGCGATAGTATTGACAACGAGCTTGGCTTTTTCGAAGTCGATATCTGCTAATAATTCCGGGTCCGTCGCATCGCCGTATAAGAATTCGATATGCTTTCGTTCAAGTTCTTCGATGACTTCAGGGTCGTAATCAACGACGACAAATCGCTGTCGCATCGCATGAAATGTTTTAAGGAATTTATCGCCGCCGTTCAAGAAGCCAAACATTACGAGGGGATACGCTTTGGCGCGGTGCTGTGATTCGTTGACGATATTTCGTTCGAATAGGTGTAGATGTTTTTCAAATTTGCGGAAGATTGCATCGTCATATTTCATCAGATAGGTAGAGGTTGCAATTGTGATGATAGCGACTAGCGTAATGACGGCGCTCAATTGGCCGCTCACCATACCTGCGCTTTGTGCGAGGACAATAAGAATAATCGAGAATTCGCTGATCTGTGACAGGTTAATACTGGTCATGAAACTAGTTCGTTTGGTGTAACGCAGCAGGCCAAGGGTGGTCATGACGACCAGTGGTTTCACGATAAGTGTAACTACCGATAGAATGATCGCCGGTACGATCGCTGAGGCAAGATTATTCATCTCAAGGCTTTCACCCAAGCTGATGAAGAATAGGATAATAAAGAAGTCACGTAGTGGTTTAAGCTTGGCGCCAATCTGATGAACATAGGGCAGATGCGCAAGAGTTACGCCGGCAAATAGTGCGCCGACCTCGACGGAAAAGCCAATCGCATGGACGAGGGTTGCAATACCAAATCCCCACGCAAGGGCGAAGATAAACAGCAATTCCTGTGATGATGCGATGAATTTAGTGAATTTTGGTAATACTTTTGCCCCTAGGAATGTCAAGACACCGGCCGTTAAAATACCCTTTAGGACAAGGAAGCCGATTTCCCATGGCCCGAGCGCACCGCCACTGCTATTGGTTGTGACGTATAGCAGGGCAAAGGTGGCGATGATGTCATCGATCAGGATGACGCCGATAGCTAGCTGGCCGTTAAGGCGCTGCAATTGCTTCTTGTCACTGAGGACCTTGGCGATGATGATGGTACTACTAAAGAACAATGCTAGTCCGGTTAAAACAGCTTCGGTCGTGCTAAAGCCAAGTGCGGTACTTAGTAAATAGCCGACCGTCACCATAATACCCAGAAGGGCCAGTGCAGTGATAAACACTGGTTTACCTAAGCGCTTAATGGCAGCGACACTTAGCTCAAGTCCAATAATAAAGAGCAGCAGTGCAATCCCGATTTCGCTAAATGTTTCGAAGGCACCTTTTTCGCGAATCAAATGTAAAAAGGCCGGTCCTACAAGGATGCCGGTAATAATATAGCCCATAATGAGCGGTTGTTTTAGGATGCGCATGATGATGGAAACAACACCTGCGGCTACGATTACGAGACTTAGTTGGGTAAATACATCGTTAAGCATTACTAGTAAGTATACAGGAATAGTCAAAAAGCCGTAAAGTTCGCCAGATTAACGGTACAAAATAATGCCAATAATCACCAACAGGTCAACAACAAACCACAGCACCTGCGTGACGATAATTGGCCTTAGTCGGTGAACGCATCCATAGGCTAGAAAGATCAGTCCGATTAGCATAAACCCAACCCAGGTCAGCAGCGATATGCCGGTAACAATCTGCGTTGTATAAATGGCGAACACCTGTGGTAACGCTGTCAGTGGATGAACAACAGCTGCAACGTTTACGAGTATGTTAAGTAGGGTGTGTTTTTTTGTAAGTGAAGCGGTGGATGACATACCAAGTAGTATAGCAAAACCGGCTGTTGTGCGTTACAGAATTTAACCTCAGCTGCTTATCAGTTTTATTTTTCATAATAAAGAAAGTAGCTGACAAGTCGGCTTATAAATAATGATTTTGAACGGAGTTATATATGCAGTGTCCAAATGACGGGAGTAATTTAGTAATGACAGATCGTCAAGGGATCGAAATTGATTATTGCCCGCAGTGTCGCGGAGTTTGGCTTGATCGCGGC
>JALRDA010000125.1 GCA_023257145.1 Candidatus Saccharimonadia bacterium
CTTTCCGGCACTCGCAGAAAACTCCGACACATGGGGAACGGTCATCACAACGATGATCAACCTTCATCAGGCGGGCCACAAGAAAAAGCTACAAGAGCGCGCGACAATCGTCATCAGTGCAGCGAAAGAGGGTAAAGAGCACACGGTTGAAAAGTTTTTGGAGATTTTTCGTGCCATCGCAGCAGAGGAGGCAAAACCACGACGCAACCACGAGACAGGTAGTGTGGAGCCTCCATTGTGGACGGAAGATGCCGACCAGCTCCTCCGTGATATTGGATTCAGCTTTAACCCTGAAACACTCGAATTGACAGGAGAGAATATTTTCTTTGTCCAACATAGTGACTGGATTGACGACGGAAACGTTGTTTCCGTACGACCCGAGGATGTCGGCTTGAAAACAATTGTCGACTACCTCAAAGTCGCTGTCAGAATTTTCAGCACCACAACTCAGGATAAATCTGAGAAGGAGGGCGAAATTGCACGTCGCATGCTGGAACGGGAGGAGACAATTCGACCAACCACCAAGCAACCCTCCATTGATGAAATGACCAAGAGTATACTTGCCGGCGACAAGGAGTATATCAAAATGGTGCTCAATCTAGCCGCCACGGCTCTAGTCGAACATGAAAAAGCCGAAGCAGCCCCCGAAGACAATGGGGAGCAACAACCGTCAGACCATCAGTCGGACGCTTAATTACACCAAACACCCGTTACGGGCATCCGCTGGTCACCTTTCCTAAACTGAAGGTGACCAGCATTCACCAAGCAACTTAATTAATTGAGTTCCTTGGTGATTACTTTACGGGTACTGTGTCGTTGCTTCGGGCGCGCTCTAATGCTGCGCTAGATATTGCTGCTGCAAGTTTAGCATTTTCAATAGCTTGACTAGCGGCTTGTTCAGCACTAGGATTCTTTTGAATCTGCAAACCCTCTTCTTTCGACGCCTGAACATCAACGCCGCTGGCTGTTACCGAACCTGATAATTCCACTGGCTCAGCGCTATGATCGATCTTCAACATCCCTAGATCATTTGATACATCAGCGGACTGAACATGCACATGACCTTCTTCACTATGATCGTGGTCGCCCTCAGCACTTTGAGGTTTAATACTAACTGACCATGGAACGATCGAACTTGGCGCTTTCCATTTTTCACCATCGAAAAGTAAGTTTGGTGCCACCGATCCCATATTATCAACTTGCATTTCAAAATGAGCATGGTCACCGGTCGAACATCCTGTATTGCCCGTAATACCCAACGCCTCACCAGCCTCGACAATCTGGCCGGTTTCTACATCGATGCGGTCCATGTGAGCATAGATAGTGACGTAAGTTCGCCCATCGATCACTCTCGTAATACGGACTTCCTGTTGTATTTGATCCTCAGGCTTGATTGTGTTCATAGAAATACCAAGATTTGCAAATGCAGACTTGCAGAATTGCTCGTTCATAACATTAAACTTACGCACTTCGACTGTTCCACCCATTGCAGCGTAGAACGGTGTTCCTGCAGGTACAGCGAAATCGATCCCCTTATGACCAGCGTATTGAGGACTAATCCCCGAACCCTCTGGGACCGGTTTATGCAGCACTGTTACAGGTGCTAACTCTTTATTTTTTTGAGATATTGTCTGCGCTCTCTTAGCCGCTTCTTCCTCGGCGGCTTTAGCAGCGGCCACTCTCTGCGCCTCGGCAGCGGCAGCGTCAGCGGCAGCCTTCCGCTCAGCCTGAGAGCTGCGTGCGATACCCACTATGCGATCTATCTGACTCGCTTTTATTGTGCCTAAGATCTTAGGTGCGTATTCGG